>NZ_JBNJRW010000004.1:0-271554 GCF_050113895.1 Aestuariimicrobium sp. Y1814
TGGGGTGGACGAGGCGAATCGTCTTGTCTGCACCCCGGGTCCATCGGGCCACTGCCAGGCTGAGCGAGTCGCCCTTCGGGGACGACCTGGCTGAGAGTTGCAGGGCTCGGTGGCCCGGGACGCGCAGATCGGCCATAGGGCTATGCGCCAAGGACCCGGCAAGGTCCCGGAGCGCCTCAGTGAGCGACCGACCGTCACGTCCCGGACCGGAGTGCTGAATCCGTGGGCTGACGGAAGGAGCACTCTCATGATTGAGGCTACGCCCACCTACGCCGGGATCGACTGGTCCTGGCAGCACCACGCGCTGTGCATCGTCGACGACGACGGACAGCGCATCGAGGAAGCAACCGTGCCGCACACACGGCCCGGGTTGACCAAGATCACCACCCTGCTGCGTCGCCATGGCGTGGAACGGATCGGGATCGAGCGCGGCGACGGACCGGTGGTCGAGCACCTGATCCGCGACGGGTTCGAAGTCGTCGTGATCAGTGCACGGCAGGTGAAGTCACTGCGTGCCCGCTACGGCTCCGCGGGGAACAAGGACGACCGGTTCGACGCGTTCGTGCTGGCCGACGCGTTGCGCACCGACGCCGGTCGCTGGGCGATCGTGCAACCAGACAGCGAACAGACGATCGCGCTGCGGATGCTGGTGCGCGCCCGCCACGATCTGATCGATCACCGGATCGCCGTGCACAACCAACTGCTCGCAGTGCTGCAGCACAACTTCCCCGGCGCGATCGGCCTGTTCAGCCAGCTCGACATCCCCATCAGCCTGGCGTTCCTGCGCCGATTCCCCAGCGAAGCCAAAGCAGCCTGGCTCAGCGAGCTGCGGATGGCGCACTGGCTCAAGGCCAACGCATACTGCGGCCGCCACACCCCGACCCGGCTGGTCGACCACCTGCACGAAGCTGCGACCGGCCGCGTCAGCGGCGCGGCAGCCGAAGCCAGCGAGGTCATCGTGCTGACCCTCGTTGATCTGCTCGCCACCCTGCGTGATGAACAAGCCCGGCTCGAGGCCCGGATCAAGGAAGCACTCCTGGCTCACCCCGACGGCCCGATCTTCCAGTCCCTGCCCCGCGCCGGGACCGTCCGCGCAGCCACCCTGCTGGCCGAGATCGGCGACTGCCGGGCCAGGTTCCCCGACCCCCCAGCACTCGCCGCAGCCGCCGGCGTCGCACCATCGACCAGGCAGTCCGGCAAGCACCTCAACGTCGCCTACCGACGCGGCTGCAACAAACAACTCCGGGCAGCACTGGTCGACTGGGCCCAAGACACGCCCCGCGCGAACGCCTGGGCACGCGACACCTACGACCGCGCCCGAGCCCGCGGCTGCCGACACCCCCACGCAGCAAGAATCCTGGCCCAAAACTGGACCAGGATCCTGTGGCGCTGCTGGCACGACCACACGCCCTACAACCCCGACCTACACGGCCGACTCAACAGCCTCCTGACGAAGGCTGCTTGACATAGGGCGCTCAGGCGGCCACCGAGACCAGCAGGGAGACCATCATCGCCACCACCAGGGTGTTGAACAGGTAGCTGATGAACATGTGCCCGGCGATCGTGCGGCGCATCCTCGGGGCGATGACCGCCACGTCACCGGGGCCGAACGAGACCTGGGTGGTCAGGCCCAGGTACAGGTAGTCACCGAAGACCCGGTCCTCCCCGCCCGGGTCGTCCGAGGCAGCCGGGTCGCCGGGGGACGCCGGGTCGCCCGGGAAGCGGAGCCCACCGGTCTTGTGGTCCATCCGGGCCAGGTGCAGGGCGTAGGCGATCAGGGTGCCTCCCCAGGCGCCGGTGACCAGCATGACCGTGCTGACCACGCCGGCGACATCGCTGCGCAACCCGCGATCGACCAGCAGCGCCAGGACCGCCAGCAGGGCGATGATCGCCAGGAAGACCGGCCACATGGCACCGTCACCGCCGACGTCGTCGGGGCGCTGGCGCCGGTACAGGAACGGTAGTCGGCTGGTTTCGCGGCGCAGCACGGCCCGGCGCTTCGACAGGGCCAGTGCCCGGCGCAGGGTGGTCCCGCGCAGGCCGACGAAGGCCACCAGGGTCAGCACGGCGTAGCAGACCAGGAACCCACCGAAGGTGGCCATGTAGTAGACGATCGCGTCCGCCGAAGTTTCCCGGGGCAGGGTCGGGTTGACCACCAGCGCCGCCACCACCATCGGCAGCAGCGAGACGTTCGCCCGAATGGCATCCTCGGCCAGCAGCGCGGTGCGCCGTGGCAGGCCCTCGACCAGCGCACGGCGGCGTTCCCGGGCCTGCCGGCGCCGCGAGGGGGCCGCCGGCGCCCGCTCGGGGGCGGCGGTCGGGGTGGCCTGACTCGTCTGTGACATGATGCCCCACCCTAACCGGGCCACGGTTCGGTCAAGTTCGGTGTTCCACGCCACCCGGGGGCCCGGCGCAGGCTAGTTTTTCTGACATGACTGAGATCAACCTCGACGAGTACTACGACGCCGTCGTGTTCGACAGCAATGGCGAGAAGGTCGGTGGCGTCGGCCAGGTGTTCCTGGACGAGGAGACCGGGAGCCCGTCCTGGGTGACCGTGCGCACCGGGCTGTTCGGGCTCAAGGAGAGCTTCATCCCGCTGGTTGACCACCGCCTCGAGGACGGCGTGCTGCACGTCGACTTCACCAAGGAGTTCATCAAGGATGCCCCCCGGCAGGACCCGGAGGCCCCGATGACGGTCGCCGAGGAGGACGCGCTGCAGGCCTACTACGGCACCGAGGACGAGCCCGAGAAGATCCAGGCCGCCTACCAGGAGCGGATGGCCGAGGCCGGTCGCGGGGCCGCGCCGGCCGACCAGGAGGAGTTCCAGCGCGAGCACGCCGAGGACGAGGTCGTCAGCGAAAAGGACGGGGCCGACCTGCTCGAGGACGCCCAGCAGGAAGACTCGGTTCTCGCCGACGACGATCGTCCGGTGGACCTCGACGACGAACACTGAACCACGAAGACTGACCCGGCGGGCGGGCAGTGGACCTGAGCGAGCGCTCACCCGCGTCGACGCCGCATCGCCACGACTCGCCCATACCGCCCTAGGATCACTTCATGAGCGAGCTGACACCCGCCCCCCAGCGCCCCCCGCACCGTGCCATCGTGATGTCGCGGGGCCTGGGCACCCGCATGCGCGCCGAGGCCGACGAGGCGCACCTGAACAGCGAGCAGCGGGCGGTGGCCGACGCCGGGGTCAAGGGCATGGTCTCAGTCGGACGACCCTTCCTCGACCACGTGATCAGCGACCTGGCCGATGCCGGCTTCGACGAGGTGTGCCTGGTCATCGGCCCCGAACACCAGTTGGTGCGTGACTACTACGACTCGCTGAGCACCGACCGGGTGCAGGTCACCTACGCCGTGCAGGACGAACCCCTCGGCACCGCCAATGCAGTGTGGGCGGCCCGCGACTTCGCTGGCGACGAGCGGGTGTTGGTGACCAACGCCGACAACCACTACCCGTCCTATGCGGTCGAGAAGCTGCGCGCAGTGGACGGCTCGGCCACCCTCGGGTTCGACCGTGGCACCCTGGTCGCCAACTCCAACATCACCGCCGAACGCGTGGCGAAGTTTGCGCTGCTCACCCGCGACCAGGACAACTGGTTGACCGGCATCCACGAGAAGCCGGACGCCGAGACCCTGGCCCGACTCGGTGACGAGGCGCTGGTGTCGATGAACTGCTGGCTGTTCACCCCCGCCCTGGTGGCGGCCTGCGGGCAGGTCGCGCCCTCACCGCGCGGTGAACTCGAGATCGTCGATGCGGTCCGCGATGCGATGGCTGCCGGGGAACGGGTGTTGGTGGTGCCGGTGGAGGCCGGGGTGCTCGACCTGTCGACCAAGCTCGACATCGGTGAGGTGGCGGCACTGCTCGTGGGCCGGGAACCGCACCTGTGAGCCTGCCCAACGTCGTCGACGCCTCCCCCCTGGGGCAACCCCTGGGCTGGTTCGCGCCCGGGCGCATCGAAGTGCTCGGCAAGCACACCGACTACGCGGGCGGCCGTTCGCTGCTGGCCGCGGTCGACCGCGGGGTGCGGGTCAACCTGATCCCGGCCAAGCACGGCATCACCGCCCGTTCCGGCGCGTTGCCCGGCGACCTGCGGGTCGTCCCGGGCGAACCGCTCAGCGTGCCCGACGGGCACTGGGGCAACTACCTGCAGACCGTCGTCGACCGGTTGTTCGAGAACTTCGCCCCACTGGCCCCGGTGGAGATCACCATCGATTCCGACCTGCCGCTGGCCAGTGGCATGAGCAGCAGTTCGGCGCTGGTCGTGGGGCTGGCGGTCAGCCTGGCCGAGTACAACGGCTTCACGGAAACCGCACGCTGGCGCAGCCACATCCACGGCCCCGAAGACCTGGCCGGGTTCCTGGCCTGCTTCGAGAACGGGATGAGCTTCGGCGACCTGGCCGGTCGTCGCGGGGTGGGCACCTTCGGCGGCTCGGAGGACCACACCGCGATGCTGTGCTGCCGCGACGGGCACCTCGGGCTGTTCTCGTTCGGCCCGATCCGCGAGGAGGCCGGCCTGGCGATGCCGGCCGACCACAGTTTCGTGGTGGCCGTCAGCGGGGTCGCTGCCGAGAAGACCGGCGCCGCCCGCGACCTGTACAACCGGGCCGCACTGGCGGTCACCGAGATCCTGCGCCGCTGGAACAGCGGTGCGGACGAGCGCGGCAGCGGCCCGCACGAGAGCCTGGCCGCGGCCGTCCGCAGTTCGGACGAGGCGCTGGGGCAGTTGCGGGCGCTGACCGGGGACGAGGACTACCTGCGGCGCCGGTTGGAACACTTCGTGGCCGAGTCCGAACAGATCATTCCCCGGGCCGTCGAGGCGCTGGGCGCCGGGGACCTGGCCGGTTTCGGGGAGGCCGTCGACCAGTCCCAGCACCGGGCCTCGGCGTTGTTGGGCAACCAGGTGCCGCAGACCGAGTTCCTCGCCCAGCAGGCCCGCACCCTGGGTGCGGTCGCCGCGACCAGCTTCGGGGCCGGGTTCGGGGGCAGTGTGTGGGCGATGGTGCCCAGTGCGGGTGCCGACGCCTTCGCCGAGGACTGGCTTGGCCGCTACGCGGTGCAGTACCCGGCCGAGGCGGTCACGGCGAGCACCATCCTGACCCGTCCGGGCGGGCCCATTCGTCCGATCATCTGACGAGGGCGGGCCTCACCCGGCCCGGGTGGCGGCCGGGGTCAGACCTCGATGTCCTCGTAGCTGCGCGGGTCCTCGATCGGCTCGAGGTGGATCAGGACGCGCAGTTCGGGCATCACCTCGTGCAGTGCCTCGGTGACGTCCTCGATCGCGTCGTGGCCCTGCTGCACCGTCCAGTCGCCGGGCACCAGCATGTGGCATTCCATGAACCGGCGGTGGCCGGACTCACGGGTACGGTAGGCGTGGAACTCGATCTCGCCGCTGCGGAACCGGTCGAGCACACCGCGCAGGGCCTGGTTGTCCTCCTTGGGCAGGGAGATGTCCATCAGGCCCTCGGTGGAGTCACGCAGCAGCTTCCAGCCGGTGAACAAGATGTTGATGGCCACCGCGAAGGCGACGATGGCGTCGAGCCGGTCCCACTTGGTCAGCCAGACCAGCGCCACCCCGATGATGACGCCGATCGAGGTGACCACGTCGGTCCACAGGTGCTTGCCGTCGGCCACCAGGGTCATCGAGCGGTGGCGCCGCCCGACCCGGATCAGCACCAGGCCGACCAGGCCATTGATCACCGAGGCGACCACCGAGATCGCCAGGCCGATGCCCACCTGTTCCAGCGGCTGCGGGTTGAGGAAGCGCTGCACCGACGAGACCACGATCACCCCGGCGGCCACGATGATCATGATCCCCTCGGTGGCGGCCGAGAAGTACTCGGCCTTGGAGTGGCCGAAGTGGTGGTTCTTGTCCGGGGGGCGCATCGCCACGGTCAGCGCGATCAGCGCCACCACGGCGGCGACCAGGTTCACCAGCGACTCGGCGGCGTCCGAGAGCAGGCCCACCGAGCCGGTGACCTGCCAGGCCGCACCCTTGAGCAGGATGGTCAGCAGGGCGGCCGCGATCGACAGCCAGGCGTACTTGCGCAGGTCGACGGGGGCGGAGTGCCGCGTGCCGGCCTGGGTCTCGGTACTGACATCAGTCACGCCTTGTATTGTCCCACGCCCGGTCCGGGTGGGTGCGGTCGGCTTCGTCCCATCGTCGGGGCGCGGGGGCGCGTTAGGCTGGCGGCATGGCGCGACTGTGGAGCGGGCTCCCCTCACTGTCCTGGATCAACCGCAGCACCGACAAGGTGCCAGTCGACGGGCTGGTGCTCAGCGGGGGTGGTGCCCGGGCCAGTTTCCAGACCGGGGCGCTGCGCTACCTCTACGACCGGGCCGGCATTGCGCCCAGCGTGATGGTGGGGACCTCGGCCGGCTCCATCCTGACGGCTGCGCTGTCGCAGTCGCTCGACCGGGAGGGCCAGATCGAGGCCCTGGACCGGGTCGAGGAACTGTGGCTGGGCATGCGCCACAGCACCGACATGTTCACCCCCCGCCCCTGGTTCCAGCGACTCCAGGAACGCGGCAGCGAATGGCTGGCGCTGGTCCAGCAGGAGTCGCAGCGCCCACCCGCGTCCATCTCGCTGCCCCGGATGGGGTTCTCCTCGAAGCGATCCCCCAGCGCGCCCGAGGTCGACGAGGACGAGCAGGTCGTCGACCCCGACGAGTTGAGCGGCGCCGAACTGACCCTGCACGTGGCCCTGACCGAACCGAAGCCGACCGGGCAGGCGTTGGGCCCGCAGGTGATCCTGCCGCTGTTGTCGATGCTGCCGCGGCTGCGCACCGCGGGGGGCGACCTGTCGCTGATCCTGCGCGGGGCCGATGCCTCCCGGTCGATGTACCACCCGGGCCGGGTGCTGACCCGCCTGCTGGACTCGGAGTTCTTCAGTTCCGAACGCACCCGCAACTCAGGGGTCACGGTGCGGGTCTCGATCGTCGGCCTGGAGTCGGGCGAACTGCGCTACATGACCGAGACCGGTGAAATGGTCGACCGGGACAACAACCCGATCCCCGACAGCCCGGTCGCCGACCTCAGCCTCGGGGTACTGGCCTCGTGCAGCATTCCCGGCGTCTTCGCGCCGGTGCGCATCGGCGACGACTGGTACGTCGACGGTGGCACCCGCGAGGCCACACCGGCCGAGATGGCCATCGGGCCGCTGGGGGTGGACCGGTGCTTCGTGGTGGTCTCGGCCCCGGCGGAGAACCCGCGGGCCGACTCCTTCGACTCGAAGTCGATGCTGCACATCCTGATGCGCTCGGCAGAGATCCTGACCGACGAGGCCGAACGCGACGAGGTCGCGCTCGCCCGCAGCAGTGGAGCGCTGGTGGTGGAGCCGGAACTGCTCGTCCACGACGCCATCACCGTCGACCCGGGACTGCTGCGCATCAACCGGGACTACGGCTGGCTGCGGGCCGCCGAGGCGCACCTGGGCCTGCCGCGCAGCGTGACCAGCGTGCACCGCAAGGTCATCGAACTGCGGATGGAGGCCCTGGAACTGGAACGCCAGGTGCTGGCCGACCCGAACGTCGAGGCGAACCTGTTGGAGCTGGCCCGGGTGAAGTTCCTGGTCCGCGACCAGCTCGAACTGCTCGACTCGGCCCGGGTGCCGGCGGACGCGCGCAGCTGGTGGGCCGACTGGGAGCCGCACGTCGAAGACGTCACGCTGCCGCCGACCTGGCTGACCCAGCGCCACTGAGGCGCTGGGGGTGTTGCGCGGGGACGCGCAGGAGGGGTGGCCTCAGATGAGGCTGTTGAGTTCGTCCACGCTCTCGAGCACGAGGTTGGGACGGTAGGGCCAGCGCTCGATGTCCTCGCGGGTGGTGATGCCGGTCAGCACCAGGATCGTGAACAGGCCCGCCTCCATGCCGGCGATGATGTCGGTGTCCATGCGGTCGCCGATCATCGCGGTGGTCTCGGAGTGTGCCTCGATCTTGTTCAGTGCCGAGCGGAACATCATCGGGTTGGGCTTGCCCACGATGTAGGGCGCGCGCCCGGTGGCCGCGGTGATCATGGCTGCCACCGCGCCGGTCGCGGGCAGCAGGCCGTCCCGGCTGGGGCCGGTCACATCGGGGTTGGTGGCGATGAACTTCGCCCCGCGGTCGATGTGGCGGATGGCGCCGGTGATCGCCTCGAAGGAGTAGGTGCGGGTCTCGCCCAGCACCACGTAGTCGGGGTCGGTCTCGGTCATGATGAACCCGGCCGAGTGCAGGGCCGTGGTCAGGCCCGCCTCGCCGATGACCGACAACTTGGCGCCGGGCTGCTGCTTGGCGAGGAAGTCGGCGGTGGCCATCGCCGAGGTCCACAGGTTCTCCTCCGGCACGGTGATGCCCGAGGATTCGAGGCGTGCGGAGAGGTCACGCGGGGTGAAGATCGAGTTGTTCGTCAGGACCAGGAACCGGTGGGAGGTGTCCACCCAGCGGTTCAACAGTTCGGTAGCGCCGGGCAGTGCACTGTTCTCATGGACGAGCACGCCGTCCATGTCAGTGAGCCAACATTCAATATCACGTGGAGTACGCACACCCCCAGCCTAGGTGCACCGACCCCGGAAAGGGGCATTGAGGGTCGACGTGCAGCCGCTGCGCGAGTGTCGGCACAGGTGTGCAGGCCGCTAGTATTGCCGCGCCCCTATAGCTCAGTTGGCAGAGCAAGGGACTTTTAATCCTTGGGTCGCGGGTTCGAGCCCCGCTGGGGGCACCCATTTCACAGCCGCTCGTGCAGCGCCATTCCCACCTACCCCGCAACGGTGCACTTGCCCACGTTCCGGAACGGCGGCAAGTGCACCGTAGCAGGGCAACCAGCCGAACGAGGACCTCTTTACAGTGCCCCTCCCGCGGGATACGGTGACGAGGCACGAACCGGACAGCCTTGTACGCAGGGACCATGTGACCGTCGTCCCCGGGCAGCCCGCTGCGCCGCGGATGGTGGCGCACCCAGACGAACGCACGCCGGACGAAGGGCACACAGTGCAGCCAGCAGCCACGCATCCCCGGGCTGGAGCCTGGCTGCTGGCATGCCTGCTGGCGCTGGCCTCATTCCTGCTGCCAGCCGCCCCGGCCGTGGCGGACCCGCGCACCGACTGCCTGCGTGAGGGGAACGTCTGGGTGGTCGTCCAGCCCGTCACCAGCCTCACCTGGACCGGCTGCGCGACCGAGTTCCCCACCGGGCTGGCGGCACTGGCGAGCGCGGGCTTCCGCGGTGAGGGCGACCCCTTCATCACCAGGATCAATGGGGTGCCCTCCAGCGTCGACGGCCAGCGCTACTGGGCCTTCTGGCACGCCACCCCCACCGCACGCGGCGGGTTCAGCGGTTTCACCTTCGCCCAGAGCGGCCCGAAGGCCTTCCGCCCCGAACCCGGCAGTGTCCTCGCCTGGACCCAGGCCACGCTGGGCAGTTCACCCTCGGACGCGATGCCCACCGTCACCCTGCCGGGAGAGCGTCGTCCGAGCCTGCTCGGCGACCAGGACGGCAACGGCCAGGCAGACCTGCTGGCGTTGAGCGATGCCGGGACGCTGCTGCTCTACCCCGTGCGCGGCGCCCGATTGTGCCAGCCGCATGCCACCGGCCAGGGGTGGCTGGCCCACACCTGGGTCTCGATGGTGCCCGACATCGACGGCGATCTCATCAGTGAACTGGTCGCCCGGCGCAACGACGGCACCTTGTGGCTCTACCGCGGCCTGGCCGGCGGTGAGTTCGGCGCACCACGGCTGATCGGGCGCGGGTTCGGCGAGGTGGAACTGCTCACCGTCATGCCGGACATCACCGGCGACGCGCTGCCCGACCTGCTCGCCCGCTCGCGCACCGGTGACCTGCTGCGCTACTCCTTCCCGACCGACAGCATGGACCCCGCCGGTGGGCTGCTGACTGGCGCGGCGGTGATCGGGTCGGGGTGGCAGGGCATCCGCCTGGCCGCCAGCGTGGGCGATGCCAGCGGGGACCAGGTGCCCGACCTGCTGGCGGTGACCCAGGACGGTGCCCTGCTGCGCTATTCCATCGAGAACGGCTCGATTGTGGCCGTGCACCAGATCGGCAGGAACTGGCAGTCGATGACCCTGCTGAGCTCGCCAGGTGACCTCACCCGCGACGCCCGGCGTGACCTGGTGGCCCTGCGCAACGACGGCACGCTGTGGCTCTACCCGCACCGCGGCAACGGGGCCTTCGGCCCGGCCTCCCAGCTCTCGGTGGGCCTGACCAACCTGGTGGCCCTGGCCTGAGCCGACCTAACCCTGTCGTGGCAGGCTTGAGGCATGGACGGCACACTCGGCGTGGTCATCATCGTGGTGGGCGGCATCATCGCCCTGGCCATCGCCGCCTTCGCCGACTGGCGATCGAAGCAGCGCATCGAGGCCGCCATGACCCAGGCCCCCGATCGTGGCCCGGCCATGGCTGACGCACCGGTCCCCGAGTACGTCCCCGAACCTGCCCCGGACGACCGGCCCCGGCGCCACCCCCTGACCGAGGACGAGCAGGCCACCCTGGCCGAGGACCTGGCCGGTGACCACACCCACACGGTGAGCGCCGTCCTGGCCGACGACCGGCTGGCGACCACCTCGGAGCCGCAGCGGGCCATCCTGCGCGGGCCGCTGGTGATGGTCTGCCCCGAGGGGATCGGCAGCCTGCGCGAAGTGCTGGACACCCTGGAACGCGCCTCGCAGCAGAAGTCGGGAATTGTGCTCGTCGCCCCGAGCTTCGACCCCGAGGTGCTCGACGTGATGAGCATCAACGTTGAACGCGGCATCATCGAGGCGATCCCCCTGCACGCCGACGCCGAGGTCTGCCAGCAGGTCGCCGGGCTCACCGGGGCGACCGGGGTGCCGCGGGCCGACCTGCAGTCAGGCTACCTGCCCCACTCGGTCTACGGCCGGGCGCTGGTGGTGGTCGCGGGGCTGGACGAGACGGTCCTGGTCGCACCGCCGGCCCAGGCGACCCCCGGGCTGGTCGGCGCCCCGGGGGGACCGACCCCAGTCCATCCCCGAACCTGAACCTGAACTGTCAAGTGAGTGTTGAGACACTCGTCCGGTTTCTGAGAATGCATTTTCAGGAAACATTTCGCTGTCAGATCCAGCCCGGCGACGGGCGGGCGAACGCCTCCCCAACACCACGAAATCCCTAGTCAACAGCAGATCAGCGCACCCACACAGGCAGCAATCACAATGTTGTAATTCCATTCCTGTAGTTCACCCTGCCCGCTGGGGGTGACCTTGGAGATCTGGTTGAGCCGCATTTGTCGGGGGGCCTAGATTCCCCGCGTCGGCGGACTACCGCTCAGGCGTGGGGGCGACCCCGGGGAAGACGTCTGGTGGTCCGCCCGACACACCATCCACTACGGGGGCCCGGGAAGGCCCCCGACACGGGAGCTTGCTGTGAAATTCACCAGGAAGATGCAGGCAGGGGCTGCCGCGATGGGGGTGACGGCCTCATTGGCCGTCGCCAGCATCGCGCTCAGCCCCGACGCCATCGCCAACTATGGGGCCGTCACGGCCACCACGGCGGTCAATATTCGTACCTCGCCGAGCACCAGTGCATCCATCCTGGGTGTGCTCTACGCGGGCAACAAGCTGACCCAGGTCGGCGCCATCACGGCAGGCTGGGTCCCAGTCAAGTACGGCTCGCGGACCGCCTACATCTCGGCGAACTACCTCACCGGGGCCAAGGCGAGCGAGAACTCGGCCGCCACCACGAAGTCCGGCGACACGAGTGCCGCCTGGACGACCGAACCGCTGAACGTGCGCACCGGCCCGACCATCAAGTACAGGATCATCACCACCCTGGCCAAGGGCACCAAGGTTGAGCGCACCGGGTTGGTCTCGGGTGACTTCACCCAGATCCTGCACGACGGCTCCCGCGCCTGGGTCTCCTCGACCTACCTGGGCCAGGCCCAGTCGTCCGGTGGTGGCTCGATCACCACCACCTCGTCGGTGAAGGCCACCGCCGCGCTGGCCGTGCGCAACCAGAGCGGACGAAGCATCGCCGGCTACACCGCCATTCCCAACGGCACGGTCCTGCCGGCCACCGGACAGCTGGCCGGCCACCTGACCGAGGTCGTCTGGCGCGGGGCCCGGGTGTGGGTCACGTCCGCCTATGTGAGCGCTGTCGGCAGCACCCCGAACCCCGAACCGGAGAAGCTCCCCGCAGAGATCGGCACCCGCTACGCCACCACCGCCCTGAACGTGCGCACCGGGGCCGGGACCAACTACGCGCTGGTCACCACGGTCGCCCAGGGCACTGCACTGAAGATCACCGGCACGGTGAAGAACGGCTTCGCCGAGATCAACTACAACGGCGCCACCCGCTGGGTCTCGGCGGCCTACCTGTCGAGCACCCCCAGCAGCGGCAACAGCGGCGGTGGCAGCGGCTCCGGCGGCGGGAACACCGGCGGCACGATCGACCTCAAGGGCTCCATCGGCCTCAACGGCCTCAAGCCGAGCGCCCGCAACATCGTCAACGTCGTGGCCTCGCGCTGGGGCCTGACCACCTTCTACGGTGTTCGTCCCGACGCCCTGCCCGACCACCCCAGTGGCCATGCGGTCGACATCATGCTGCCCCAGTGGAGCACCAGCGCCGGCAAGGCCCGGGGCTGGGAGATCGCCAACTACCTGCGGGCCAATGCCGCTTCCCTGGACATCCAGTACGTGATCTTCGACCAGAAGATCTGGAACGTCGCCCGGGACAAGGAAGGCTGGCGCACCATGGCCAACCGCGGCAGCGCCACCGCCAACCACAAGGACCACGTCCACGTGACCACCAAGGGGCTGTGAGCTGCGTCCGGACGCAGGGCCTGGTCGCTTGGTCGAGGACTGACCACGGCGTGACAGGCACCTGAACCGGCTGGGCCGAGGTGGGGATGCCACCTCGGCCCAGCGGTGTCTTTTGGGGCGCGGGCCCCATATCGACTATGCTCTTGCAGTCGCGTCCCCATCGTTTAGCGGCCTAGGACACCGCCCTTTCAAGGCGGCAGCGCGGGTTCGAATCCCGTTGGGGATACGAAAGAACTGCCGGAACCTCGTCCAGGTTCCGGCAGTTCGTCGTTTTGGGCCCGGCCCCTGACAGGCTCCGCCCGGGCGTGGGGCACCACCGCAGCCGTCGTCCGGCCCCCGTCGTTGGCGATGACTCTGATTCTCAATACCATGAGCGTGCCGCCATCCTTGGTGGCCGCGAGAGAAAGCAGCAGGCAATGACGCCAGACCCCTATGCCGCGCCGGCCGGTGCCTACGACTTGTTCAACGCACCCGCCCGCGCGGGACAGGTCGCCGCACTGGACGCCCTGCTGCCGCACCTGGACCCGACGGACTGGTTCGACCGGGTGACCGTGCGACGGAGGACTTCTTCTCTGCCACGCTGCCGCCGCGACTGGGCGAAGCGGTCCTGCTCGGCGTGATCGGACACTTCGACGCCGGGGAGCGGGCCGCAGTCCTGGCCGAACTCGCCGCACGCCTGCCGACGGGCGGCGCTGCACTGTTCGACCTGCAGCCACCCGAGCGACCCGAAGGAGGCAGCATGACCAGCACCGAGGTGAAGGCTGAGCACACCACCGGCGAGCACGAACACGGCACCGACTGCGGGCACGAGGCCGTCGAACACGGCGACCACGTCGACTACGTCCACGACGGGCACAAGCACGCCGCGCACGCAGACCACTACGACGAGCACTGAGCGATTCGTCCGACGCAGGCGACGGTTCCGCCACGCCGCCACCGGGTTGACCCGGCTGCGCGGTGGGGATGTGGGCCATCGCCTGCAGTGCGTCCTGCCGGGGCCAGCCACCGCCGATGAGGTGAGGGCTCCTCGGACGAGGCGAGGTCCGGCTCCCTGCCCGGGGAAGTCCCGGAGGGAAATGATTGGGTGGCCAGGGCCGGGTTCGAACCGGCGACCTTTCACTTTTCAGGCGAACGCTGCTACCAGCTGAGCTACCTGGCCGTGTTGGGTGATCCAACGCAAAAGCGGTGATGAGACCATCACCGCTTCAGCGACCCCGACGGGACTCGAACCCGCGACCTCCGCCGTGACAGGGCGGCGCGCTAACCAACTGCGCTACGGGGCCTTGGTGGCCCTAAGGCTGCCGCCTCTCAGTGAGGCAGCTTGAAGAACTATACCGACGTTGGAACTGATTGTGAAATCGGGAACCCGGACCCCTCGTCCGGGGGCCAATTCTGCTTGTCAGGCGAGCATCGAGCCGGACGAGGACGCGACCAGGAGGCGGTCTCCAGCGCGGCCCCGCGTCTGCAGCCCGGCCCCGCGTCTGCAGACGCCGGCGCCCCACTGGTGCCGTAGCCTGTTCCGAGCAGCAACCGCCCCACGTGAGGAAGACAGATGTCCCAGTACCCGAATGACCAGTGGAACCAGCAACCGCGGTCTCAACAGTCGCCGGGACAGCAGCCCTACTCGCAGCAGTCCCCCGGCCAGTACGGGCAGCAGCCCTACTCCCTGCAGTCCGCCAGCCAGTACGGACAGCCGGCCCAGTCCCAGCCGTCCGCGCCGCAGCAGCCCTACTCGCAGCAGTCCCCCGGCCAGTACGGGCAGCAGCCCTACTCCCAGCAGTCCGCCAGCCAGTACGGACAGCCGGCCCAGTCCCAGCAGTCGCCCGGCCAGTACGGCCAGCAGCAGCCCCAGGCTCCCCAGCAGCAGGCACCCGCGCCGTACACCCCGGCGCCCGCGCCCGCCGCTGCCCCGCAGGGCTCGGCCCGCAAGTACCTGATCACTGCCCTGGCCACCGGTATCGGCATGATCGTGTTCACCGTGATCATGCTCATCTTCGCGGACCGCTTGTTCTACGTGTTGCCGATCTTCGGCGTGGTGATCATCATCCAGGGCCTCGTCCGATACTCGAAGGCGCGCAAGCTGGAAACCATCGACCAGACCGCAGCCCAGTCCTGGTACGGCCAGCAGCCGGGCCAGGCGCCCGCGCAGCCGCAGCAGTGGCAGGCTCCGCAGCAGCAGCCCCCCGTCCAGGGTGGCCAGCCCTGGGGCCAGCAGCCGCCGCAGCAGTCATCGCAGCCCCAGCGCGGCCAGCAGCCCCCGTCCTGGAGCTGAGGCCGGACGCTGAGGCCGGACGCTGAGGCCATACGCCGGGCCGCGCACCGGGGCCGGGCCCGACGCAAGAATGCCCCTGAACGGCGCACTTGCCCCCGTGTGAACAGGGGCAAGTGCACCGTTCAGGGGCAATTGCAATTTTCGGGCCCGAACCCGGACGAACTACTCGCCGCCGTCGTCCTCGTCCGCCTGCTCGGCGCGCACCCCGCTGCGGGCCTGCACGGCCGGGGAATCGGCCACGTCACCCTGGATGCCGGTGGCCGACTTGGGCCAGCTGAGGTAGCGGAAGGCCATGTTGATCATGGCCTGCAGGCGGTTGCGCCCACCGAGCAGGCTGCGCAGGTGGACGACCACCCACACCAGCCAACCCAGGAAGCCGGTCATCTTCAGCGCCGGCACCGGGCCGATCTTCTCGGTCTGCACCACCGCGGCGTTGCGGGCGATGGTAGCCATGGTGCCTTGGTCGAAGTAGACGAACGGTTCGGTGGGCTCACCGTTGCGCACGTGGGTGATCTGCTCGGCGACATGCTTGCCCTGCTGCAGCGCCGGCTGGGCCAGCTGCGGCAGCGGGTTCTTCTCGATCAGCGCGGCGTCACCGATGGCGAAGACGTCCGAGAAGCCCTGCACGCGCAGGTCCTCGTCGACCAGGATCCGTCCGCCGCGACCCTGGGGCAGCCCCCAGTCATTGACCACGGGGTGCGCGGCGACACCGGCAGCCCAGATGACCAGGTCGACGTCCATGGTGGCGCCACCCTTGAAGGTGACCTGCTCGGGCTCGACCTTCTCGATGGCGGTGTTCAGGCGCACGTCCACGCCACGCAGGCGCAGCTCGTCGATGGTGTAGTCGCGCAGCTTGGCGTCGAAGGGGCCGAGCAGCGTGTCGCTCATCTCGACCATGACCACCCGGAACGCGTCGATGTGCAGCTCGGGGTAGAGCACCGGGAGCCCCTCGGACTTCATCTCGGCCAGGGCGCCGGCCATCTCGACACCGGTGGGGCCACCGCCGACGATGGCGACCGTGAAGCGGCGGTCGGGGTCCTTGGCGCTGGCCAGGTGCTCCAGGCCGCTGAAGATGATGTCGCGCACCTCGATGGCCGCGCCACGGGTGTAGATCGAACGGGTGTGCTCGGCGGCACCCTCAATGCCGAAGTAGCCGGCCCCGACGCCCTGCGAGAGCACCAGGTAGTCGTAGGGCAGGTCTTCACCGCGGGTGACATGGACGATCTTGTTCTCGGTGTCGATGCCCGTCACGGTGCCGCGCCGGAAGTGGCCGAGGTGGCCCTTCTGGTTGCTGACGAAGCGGCGCAAGGCGTAGGTGATGTCACCCGGGTTCAGCCCTCCGGTGGCCACCTGGTACAGCAGCGGCTGGAAGGTGGTGTACGGGTGCCGGTCCACGAGGGTGACGTGGAATCCGGCCTGAGTCAGCTTTGTCGTCGCCGCGAGGCCGGCGAATCCGCCACCGACCACGACAACGCGTCCCAAATTGTTCGGCATACGTGAATTGTGTCACGCTTCGACGTCCAACACCTTCTCCGGCAACCATGCCCGCATCCACCGGGTCATCGAGTCGAACACCTCCGCGCGCACGTCCGACCTCGACAGGACTAGGTCATGCAGTCCGTCATTGATCCGCACGATGGTGACGTTGGGCCCCAGCTGGTGACAGCGCCGAGCAAGCTTGTGCACGTCCAACACGGTGTCGGCGGTCATTTGGCCGTCATGCCAGGTGCGTTTGAAGTCCGAGCGCCGGCTCAGCATCGCCAGCACCGGGGTGTCGATCTCCAGGCCGGCCCGCACCCGCTCGTGGCCCACCGCGATCGCGGTCAACCACCCCGGACGAATCGTGAATGCCGGGTTGCGCTTGATCGACAAGTCGAAGTCCCACTCCCCGTCCATGGACGAGTGGATCGAGCGCAGGTAGGTGTTCGAGTCCGGCAACGGGATCGTCCGGGCGGCCCGGTTGACGTCCTTGACGACGCTCTTGGCCAACATGGCCGCGGCCGAACGCAGCACCGGCGAACCCTGGAAGTCGAGCCACGGCGAGTTCAGGATCAGCCCGTGGGCCCGGCCGGGCCGCTCGTGGGCCCACAGCGAGGCCACCAGCCCGCCGGTCGAGTGCCCCATCAGGGTGATCGTGTCGTGGTCACGCCCCAGCAGGTCGAAGGCGAGGTCGATCTCCTCGTAGTACTCGGTCAGGTCGGTGGTGTAGCCGCCGAGCTGCCCCTCGCGCAGGTCACGCCCGTAGCGGCGCAGCTCGAGGGCGTAGAAGTCGAACCCCTGCTCGTCGAAGTAGTCGGCGAGCCACGTCTGGAAGAAGTAGTCGCTCCAGCCGTGCAGGTACAGCACGGCCCGCCGTCGCCGAGGCGGGTTGCGTCGCATGAGCCCGGCGCTGACCTGGGTGTCGGCCGGTTCACCGGCCGCCAGCACGGGGTCGGCCAGGTGCAGGCTGAGGTAGTCATAGCCTGCCAACAGCTCGTCGGGGACCCACTGGTCCCCGGGCGGGCCGTCGGCCCCGTCATTCCAGGTGGACATGGCCATGACAGTAGCGCGGCGCGGTCCGGGGCTGGTCAACCCGGGGCTGGTCAACGTGGACGAACAGTGGAGCGCAGCGGCTCACTGTTCAGCGAGGATCGTCCTCGTCGTCGGAGTCGTCGTCATCGTAGGCCTCGGCGAGCTGGCTGTAGTCCGGCTCGTCGTAGTAGCCGCCCGAAGCGGTTGACGATTCACTGCGGAGCTCTCGCTCCAAGGAAGCAAAGTCCGTGTCGACGGTTCGATACTTGAGATCTCGTGCGACTTTGGTCTGCTTCGCCTTTGCACGGCCGCGCCCCATTGGGTCGACCCCCTCGCTGTGTCATCGCGGTAATCGCGGAATTGGTAGTCCTATCGTGAGAGCAAGGGTACTAGAGCCGGGGCACCCAGCCAAAGCAGACCCGACCTGCGGGACCGCACCGTTTCGCCCACGGCGTGACCCCGCTCAGGAAGCGTGATCACCCACGAGCGCGACCCGTTCGTCGCCGGGCGCATGGACCCGTCCACAGACCCACGACGACAGTCCGGCGGCGCCCAGCGACCGCTGGGCGGCCTCCACCGAGGCGTCCGGCAGGACGACGGCCATGCCGACACCCTGGTTGAGGGTCGCCTCGACGTCGGCGCGGCTCAGCTTGCCGACCTCACGGACCAGTTCGAAGATGGCCGGCGGCGCCCAGGTCGAGCGTTCGATGGTGACCGAGAACTCCTCGGGGATGACCCGGGCGAGGTTGTTGGCGAAGCCGCCGCCGGTGATGTGGCTCATGGCGTGCACCCCGGCCGGGCCACCCAACTCGGCGACCATGGCCAGCAGGGGGCGGGCATAGATCCGGGTCGGCACCAGCAACGCCTCGCCGAGTGTCGTGCAGAGCTCGGGGACGTCCCGGTCAAGGGCCCAGCCGGCGTCGGCCAGCAGCACCTTGCGGACGAGTGAGTACCCGTTGGAGTGCAGTCCGCTGCTGGCCACGGCCAGCACCACGTCGCCCTCGGCGACCAGGTGGGCGCCGAGGATCTGGTCCTTGTCGACCACCCCGGTGGTGGCGCCGGCGATGTCGTACTCGTCGGGGGCGAGCAGGCCGGGGTGTTCGGCGGTCTCGCCGCCGAGCAGGGCGGCACCGGCGGCCTCGCAGCCGGCGGCGATGCCCTTGACGATGTCGGCGATGCGTTCGGGCACGACCTTGCCGCAGGCGATGTAGTCGGTGACGAACAGCGGTTCGGCGCCGCTGACGACCAGGTCATCGACGAGCATGCCGATCAGGTCGATGCCGATGCTGTCGTGCACGTCCATGGCCTGGGCGATGGCGACCTTGGTGCCCACCCCGTCGGTGGAGGTGGCCAGCACCGGGTGCCGGTAGTCCTTCAACGCCGAGGCGTCGAAGAAGCCGGCGAAACCGCCGAGGCCGCCGAGGACCTCGGGGCGGGCGGTGGCGGCCACGTGGCGCTTCATCAGTTCGACGGCGCGGTCACCGGCCTCGATGTCGACACCTGCGGCGGCGTAGGCGGAGGGCTGCTCGGTCATGTGGTCGGCTCCTGGGTGGGGGTCAGGCCAAGTTCGCGGGCACCGGGCGGCACCTGCACGGGGTACACGCCGTCGAAGCAGGCGCGGCACAGGTTGTCCTTGGTCACGTGGGTGGCCCGGATCAACCCGTCGAGGCTGATGTAGCCCAGCGAGTCGGCGCCGATCGAGCGGCAGATCTCGTCGATCTCGAGGCCGGCGGCGATCAGCTCGGCCCGGGTCGAGAAGTCGATGCCGTAGAAGCAGGGCCATTCGACCGGGGGTGACGAGATGCGCACGTGCACCTCGGCGGCACCGGCCTCGCGCAGCATGGCGATGAGCTGGCGCTGGGTGTTGCCGCGGACGATGGAGTCGTCGACCACCACCAGTCGCTTCCCCTTGATCACGTCACGCAGGGGGTTGAGCTTGAGCCGGATGCCCATCCGACGCATGGTGTCCGAGGGCTGGATGAAGGTTCGTCCGACGTAGTTGTTCTTGACCAGCCCCTGCCCGAAGGGAATGCCGGACTGGTCGGCGTAGCCGATCGCCGCCGGGGTGCCCGATTCGGGCACCGGGATGACCAGGTCGGCCTCCACGGGTGATTCCTCGGCCAGGATCTTGCCGACCTTGACGCGCACGTTGTGGATGCGACGCCCACCGATGATGGTGTCGGGGCGGGCCAGGTAGACGTACTCGAACAGGCAGTGCTTGGGCCGGGCCTCGGCGAAGCGTTCGGTGCGCAGCCCGGCCTGGTCGATGACGACCATCTCGCCGGGTTCGATCTCGCGGACGAAGCTGGCCCCTACGATGTCGATGGCGGCGGTTTCGGAGGCGACCACCCAGCCCTGCTCGAGTCGTCCGAGCACCAGCGGGCGGATGCCCTGCGGGTCGCGGGCGGCGACCAGGGTGTGCTCGTTCATCATGACCAGGCAGAACGCTCCCTTCAGGTGCGGCAGCACCTCACGGGCGGCCTCGTCGAGGTCGGCGTCGTAGGTCGACAGCAGCGCGGTCACCAGCGAGGTGTCGTTGGTGGAGTCCATGGTCAGCTTGCGGGGCACGTCGGCCACACCGCGTTCGGCCAGCAGCGCCTCGAGCTCTTCGGTGTTGGTCAGGTTGCCGTTGTGGCCGAGCGCGATGCCGCCGCGGGGCCCGGACCGGAAGGTCGGCTGGGCGTTGTTCCACACCGAGGCGCCGGTGGTCGAGTAGCGGGTGTGGCCGATGGCCAGGTGACCCTTGAGGGAGCTGAGCGTGCCCTCGTCGAAGACCTGGCTGACCAGGCCCATGTCCTTGAAGACCATGATCCGCTTGCCATTGCTGACCGCGATGCCGGCCGATTCCTGGCCGCGGTGCTGCAGGGCGTACATGCCGAAGAAGCTGAGCCGGGCGACCTCCTCACCCGGCGCGAACACCCCGAAGACGCCGCAGGCGTCCTGGGGACCCTGGTCCTGGGGGTCCAGTTCCTGGGTCAGACGGCCGTCACCTGGGCGAGAGGAGCTGAAAAGCACCCCGCCAGACTACTCCCGCGGTGCCGGCGAGCCCGCCACTGTTCAGCGGCGGGCCGGTGCGGACGCAGCGGTCCCCGCAGCCGGGGGCACCGGCTGCGGGGACCGCGGTGTGGTGTGGGTCAGGAACGGACAGCGGCGACCTTGCGGGTGGCCACCGCACCCACGGCTGCGATGACGCCCAGCACGCCCAGGCCGAGCGGCAGGGTGAGGTCGGAGTCGGCAGTGGCGACGCCGGTGTCTGGCATGCCCTTGCCGCCGAGCGCGACCTGCTGGACAGCGAGCTTCAGGTTGTTGCCCTCGGCCGAGCCCCAGGCGTAGACGATGGTGTTCATGTTCTGGGTCAGGGTGACGTCGGCGGGGCCGATCGCCACGGTGTCGGTGTCGGCCAGGACGACGTCGGCCGAAACCTTGCCGGGAGCGAGGTCCAGCTTGGCCTCCTTGGGGTTGGTCAGTCCGGGGACCACGACCGTGCCACCGGCGCGGATGTCGACAGCAGGAGCCGCGGCGAGGTGGCGCACGGTCAACCGCGAGCCCTTGGCCGAGGCGGAGGTGTCATTGGCGAAGGCGGCCAGGGCCGGCTTGCCAGCGGCGTCCAGGTGGGCCGCCAGGGTCAGGTTGGCGCCGGCGGGGACCTTGAGGCCCTTGGCCTCAATGACGGCGGCACCATCGGCCCCGTCGCCGGCCTTGACGATCTTGATGTCGTAGGAACCGGCCGGCAGCATCTGGGGTTCGGTCAGGGTGCCGGGGGCGAAGTTGGTCAACAGCGGCTTGCCGTTGGCCCAGACGTCGACGGTGGCGTCAGGCACCGCGTGCAGGATGCTGACGGCCGAAGTGTGGTTGTCGGCCTGGGCGGCGGGAGCCGAGAGGCCCACCACGGTGAGCAGGGCTGCGGACATCACTGCCGCAGCGCGTCGGATCGTGAACATGGTTGCTCCTTCACTGGTGGCGAGGGTCCGAGGTGTTCGGTCCCGGTGCCGGGGGATGTCTCCATGGTGCGGATATCTAGACAGTCCGTCGAGATAACTGGACAGTTTGTATAGGTTTTTGTGAAGATCGACCCGTAGGCGGTTCCGGACGAGGAAGGGATCCACCATGGCTGAGGCACCTCATTCCATCGGCGACGTGTCGCGGCTGACTGGTCTGGGCATTGCCACGCTGCGCGCCTGGGAGACCCGGTACGAAGTGGTCAGCCCGCACCGCAGCGGCAATGGCATCCGCCGCTATGACGACGACCAGGTCGCCCGACTGACGCGCATGCGTGAACTGGTGGAGGCCGGCATCCCGCCGCGCCGGGCCGCCGCCATGGTCGACTCCTCCAGGCAGAATGAGAACGTGTCACCGCTCCACGACCATGAGGCGCTGCTGCGTGCCCGCACCGAGCGTGGGCAGGTCGAGTCGTTGCTGTCCGAAACGTTCGCCCTGGCGTCCCTGGAGACGGTCATCGACCAGTGGTTGATGCCCTCCTTGCACCGGGTCGGTGAGGCCTGGTCCACCGGCCAGATCGACGTGGCCGAGGAGCACCTGATCAGTGCTGCGGTAATGCACCGCCTGGCCGCCACCTTCACCGCTGGTCGGGCCAGCGGCCCCCGGGTGGTGGTGGGCCTGCCGGCAGGGTCGCGCCATGAGCTGCCCGCGCTCGCGCTGGCCGTCTGCCTGCGTCGCCAGAACGTGGACGTGGTCTACCTGGGCGCCGACGTCCCGGCGACCAGCTGGCCGGTGGTGCTGCACCGGTTCCGTCCGCCGGCGGCCGTGGTGGGCGTGACAACCCGCGCCGACGTCGGCGCCGCCCAGGCCGCGGTGCGCTCCTGCGTCGGGGCCGGGACCCCGCACGTGTTCGTCGGCGGCCGCGCCGCCGGCGAGGTCAGCGGCGCGGTGGTGCTGCCCGGCACGCTGTCGGGGGCAGCCGCGGTGGTGGCCGCCGCCGTCGGCGCCGGCCGACGATGACCCCGCGTGCTCAGCCCTGGGACCACCCGGCCGGGACGTGCGGGCAGGTGGGGTCGGAGGCCAACGGGTCACCGGTCAGCGCATAGGCGTGGGACCGGGACCCGCCGCACACGGTGTTGAACTCACACGACCCGCACTTCCCGCCGAACTGGTCGGGGCGCCGCAGCTTCTTCATGAGGTCGGCGTCGCGGTAGATCTGCCGGAAGGATTCGCGGGTCACGTTGCCGCACACGAAGGGCAGGAACCCGCTGGGATAGACGTCACCGATGTGGTCGATGAAGGCGAACCCATTGCCGGAGTTCACCGCCATGGGTGCCCGCGGCACCCTGGGCCGCTGCGCGGCGGCGCCGAGCAGCCCGGTGGTCTGCTCGGTCAGCCAGTGCCACAGCTCGCCGCGCTCGGGCAGCGGCTCACCGGCCTGCCGCAGGGCGTCACGCTGCAGGGCCACCCGGCGGTACTGGGGTGCCTCGGTGGTCTTGATGGCGATCCGGTCGGAGACGTCGTGCAACCAGTGCAGGACGTCCTCCTTGTCGTGGGGCGACAGCGACTGCAACTGGGCCCCGCGGCCGGTCGGGACCAGGAAGAACAGGTACCACATCTTGGCGCCCATGCCGATGACGTCTGCCAGCAGCAGTGGCAGTTCGCGCACGTTGCCGCGGGTGATGGTGGTGTTGACCTGCAGCCGGAACCCCTCGTCAGTGATCATCCGCGCCGCATCGACGGTGCTGGCGAAGGTGCCCTCGATGCCGCGGAAGGCGTCGTGGGTGGTGGCGACCGCGCCGTCAAGGGAGACCGACATGGCCTTGCCCCCGGCCTCGTGCAGGGCGGCGACCCGGTCACGGGTGAGTCGGGGGGTCACCGACGGCGACAGCGACATGGCCAGCCCCGCCCGGCTGCCGTGGCGGACCAGGTCGTCCAGGTCGGACCGTTCGAACGGGTCCCCTCCGGTGAGGACGACGATGGGCTGGGGCCGCCCGAAGGCGGCGATCTCGTCCAGCAGGGCCTTGCCCTGGGCCGTGGTCAGCTGGTCGGGGTGCGCACGGTGCTGGGCGTCGGCCCGGCAGTGCCGGCAGACCAGGGCGCAGGCGCGGGTGACCTCCCAGATCACGATGAACGGCCGGTCATGGGGGTCGTGGTGACCCATCCGGACGACAGGTCCGCGGTGGGCGGCGGTGGCATGGCTGGTAGTCATCTTTCCTCGTCCATGGTGTTGAGTTCGTGGGCTCGGGCCTCGGCGGAGGCAATGGTCGAGCCCACGCCGATTCCGTCGTAGGGGGCCCCGACCAGCACCACCGGGGGCAGCCCGGCCAGGCCGGCGCGCACCCGGCCGATGCGTTCGCCGTGGCCAACCTCCAGTTGCGGCATGGCCCCGGGCCAGCGCACCACGCGGCTGTCGGTCACCCCCGCGGGCAGTCCGGCCAGCTCGTGCAGTTCAGCGACCACCTGGCGCACGACCTCGGCGTCGGTGAGCCGGGCCAGCTCGTCGTGACCGGCGCGCCCCACCGACGCCCGGACGAGGTGGAGGTCGGGGTGACCCACCTGGGGCCACTTGCGTGACAGGTTGGTGAACGCCTTGGTCAGGTGGCCGGATCGGGAATGCAGCAGCAACCCGTTGTGTGACTGGAGCACTCCGCCGACCGGCTTCGGGTAGGCCAGCACGACGGTGGCGACGTCGGCGGTGCGTCCGGCAGCCAACTGCTCGCCGATCCCGGCACGCAGCGGCTCCAGCAGCGCCCCGGCAACCCCGGCCGGACAGGCCAGCGCCACCGCGTCGACCCTGTCAACGCCTGCCCGGGTGCGCACCAGCCAGCCGTCGGCCTCGGGGGCCAGCGCCAGCACCGGGGAGTCCAGGCGCAGGTCCAGACCGAGGACGAGCGCGGCAATGAACTCCTCGAGCCCACAGGGAAACGACCCGAACTGGGCGCCGGCGACCCGATGGGGTCGTCTGGTCAGCGGGTTGGGCAGCAGTGAGCGTCCATCCCGGGCCCGGGGCACCAGTTGGCGGGCGGTCGAGCGCAGGGACAGGGAGTCGATGTCGCCCGAGTGCAGGTTGCCCAGCAGCGGGTCGACGAACTGGTCGGCCACCTCGTCGCCGAACCGGCTGCGGATGAAGGCACCTACGGAGATGTCCTGGTCCACCCGGCGGCGGGCGAGGATCGGCTCCAGACCGGCGCGGGCCAGCCCACGGACACTCAGGATTCCCGACGAGAGGACGGGGCCGATCCGGGTGGGCCCGACGGGCCCGACCCCCGCGGGCAGCGGCTGCAGTCCCCTGCGGGTGACCAGCAACGACGCCCCCGGCGAGGCGTGGACGATGCGCCCGCCGAGCCCCAGTTCGTCCAGCAGCCGCGCGACCGACGGTGTGCCCAGGTGCAGCGCCTCGGCGCCGACGTCGACCGGGCAACCCCACAACGCCAGGGTGCGCAGCTGCCCGCCGGGTTGGGGCGAGGATTCCCACACGGTGGTGTCCACCCCGGCCAGGTGCAGACGTCTGGCCAGGACCAGCCCGGCAACCCCTGCCCCGACCACCGCGACGCGCACGCTTCCCCCTCACCAGCCACTGTTCGACCCAGCCCACGCCGCGGCCCGGTGACCTTGTGAAAACCGAGCCTAGAACCAGCCCATCGGGCTGATTCCGAGGGGTCGGCGCGGTGGGGCGGGCGGCGGTGCGCTACGGGCTCAGTGCCCGCGCAGCCGCCGCCACTCGCGCAGGGTCTCCTCCACGTCGAGGGTGGCGGTGAAGATCGGCACCTTCTCGACCTGGCGCAGGTTGGCGTCGGTGATGCGGGCATTGAGGTCCTCGACCAGCCTGCGGGCCAGGTCGGGGTCGCGGACCTCGGCCAGGTGCTGCTGGATGTCCTGCTTCTGCTTGCGCAGTTGCAGGCTGGTCGGCAGGGCGCCGGTGAGGTCCTCGTCCTTGAGCTTCTTGCGCACCCACCACAACTCGTCGTTGGGGTCACCCAGGTCGACCGGCTTGCCGGCCCCGGGCAGGTTGTCGAACTCGCCGCGCTCGGTGGCCTCACGAATCTGCTTGTCGATCCAGCTTTCGAAGACCATCGGACGATGCTGCTCGCGGCGCGGGGGCCGGGGCCGCTCGTGCGGCTCGGGCGCAGCGCCGTCCTGCTCGTCCCCCATCAGCCCGCCAGACCCGCCATCAGCAGCGCCTCGGCCAGCGCGGCCCGGCCGATCTCGGCCTGGTCGACCGACTCGTCGGTGCCGTGCATCGCCGAGTCGGGGTCGGTGACGGCGCTGACCAGCACGGTCGCCTCGGGGAAGGCCTGCTGGAAATCGGCCACCATCGGGATGGAACCGCCGATGCCGACCTGCACGGGCTCGGTTCCCCAGGCCTCGGTCCAGGCCTGGGCGGCGAGCTCGGCGACCGGGCCCTCGAAGCTGACCACCCCGGGCTGGCCGGCGGTCTCGGCGCCGAAGCTGACCCGGGCTCCATAGGGGGCGTGGGCCACCAGGTGGGCCTTCAGCGCCTCGAGCGCCCGGCGGGCATCGTCACCGGGAGCGACCCTCAGGCTGACCTTGGCCCGGGCGCTGGGCAGCAGCACGTTGGAGGCCTGGTCGACGGCGACGGTGTCGATGGCCAGCACGGTGACCGCCGGCTTGGCCCACATGCGGTCGACCAGCTTCCCTCTGCCGACGAACTCGACGCCCTCGAGCATGCCCGCCTCCCGGCGCAGCCGGTCTTCGGGGTAGTCCAGGTCGGCGGCGCTGCCGTGGTGCAGGCCCTCGACCGCGCAGGTGCCCTCGGCATCGGTGAGGCTGTCGAGCATCCGGATCAGCGCACCCAGCGCGTCGGGCACCGAGCCACCGAACTGGCCCGAGTGCAGCGGTGCGCGGGCGGTGGCGACCTCGACCACCACGTCGGCGATGCCGCGCAGGGTGGTGCTGAAGGCGGGCTGGCCGACGGCCCAGTTGACCGAGTCGGCGATGACGTAGACGTCGGCGCGCAGCAGGTCGGCATGGCGCTCGAGCGTCCGGGCCAGGGTGGGTGAGCCGATCTCCTCCTCGCCCTCGATGAACAGGGTCACCCCCACCGGCGGGTTCCCGTCGAAGGCGCGCAGCGCGGCCAGGTGGGCGGCGACACCGCCCTTGTCATCGGCGCTGCCACGGGCATACATCCGCTCGCCGCGAACCTCGGCGCGGAAGGGCTCACTGGTCCAGTCGGCGGCGTTGCCGGGGGGCTGCACGTCGTGGTGGGCGTAGAGGCAGATGGTGGGCCGGCCCGCGGGGGCAGGGTAGCGGGCGATCACCGCCGGCTGGCCGCCCTCGGCGACGATGCGCACGTCGGGGCAATTGGCGCCGCGCAGCAGGTCGGCGACTGCCTCGGCGCTGGCCAGCACCTGGTCGGCGTGATCAGGCCAGGCGCTCACCGAGGGAATCCGGACCAGGTCGG
This sequence comes from Aestuariimicrobium sp. Y1814, assembly GCF_050113895.1. Lineage (NCBI taxonomy): Bacteria > Bacillati > Actinomycetota > Actinomycetes > Propionibacteriales > Propionibacteriaceae > Aestuariimicrobium > Aestuariimicrobium sp. Y1814. Next base: position 26,911 of record NZ_JBNJRW010000004.1, read on the forward strand.
CGAGGTCGGCCAGGGTCTGGGCCCGGGCCGCCTCGACCCGCTGGCGAAGTTCGGCTGCGGAAGGGATGGTCACTGCGTCGTCCATGGACCCACCCTAGGGGCAGCCGATGCCGGCACGGCGACGGCGGTCGACTCGTGGGAGTCGACCGCCGTGCCTCAGCGCAGGAGCGTCTCAGTCCTGTCGCTGGCCTGCGGTGCGCCTGCCCATGGCCGCCACCACGATCGCTGCCAGACCGCCGGCGACCAGCAGCGCCCAGGGGGCGCCTGCGCCCTGGTCATCGGCCACACCGGTCGACGGCATGCCGCGACTCCCGATCCCCACCTGCTGGACCGCGAGGGCCAGGTTCTTGCCCTCAGCCGACCCCCAGGCATAGACGATGGTGTTCATGTCCTTGGTCAGGGTCACGTCGGCCGGGCCGATCGCCACGGTGTCGGTGTCGGCCAGCACCACGTCGGCAGAGACCGTCCCCGGGGCCAGGTCCAGCACTGCTTCCTTCGGGTTGACCAGGTTCTCGATCACCACCGTGCCGCCGGCTCGAATGTCGACGGCGGGCGCGGCCGCCAGGTGGCGCACCGTCAGCCGTGAGCCCTCGGTCGAGGCCGAGGTGTCGTTCGTGAAGGCGGTCAGCACCGGGGCCCCGGAGGCGTCCAGGTGCGCTGCCAGGGTCAGGTTGGCACCGGCCGGAACCTGCAGGTCCTCGGCCTGGATCACCGCGGCGCCGTCGGCACCGGCACCGGCCTGGACGATCTTGATGTCATAGGAACCGGCCGGCAACATCTGGGGCTCGGTCAGCGTGCCCGGCTTGAAGTTGGTGAGCAGCGGCTTGCCGTTGGCCCAGACGTCGACGACCGCGCCGGGAACGCCGTGGAGGATGCTGACTGCCGAGGTGTCATCGGCCTGGGCGGGCGGGGCACCGAACCCCACCATCGCGATGAGTGCGGCGGTCAGGACTGCTGCCGCCCGCTTGGTGCGCTTCATGATGGACTCCTTGGATTGGGAGATGGCGATGGGCGAATGCCCACCCGGGATGCAACCATCGTCCGCAAACCTCGACACTGCGTCCATGGATCTGGACATCTTGTCTAGCTTTTTGTCAAGATCATGGAAGCGAGGAGGTGTGCCATGACAGGACCGGGCCATTCCATCGGGGAGGCGTCACGACGCAGTGGGCTGCCGATCGCCACACTGCGCGCCTGGGAACAGCGCTACCGGGTGGTGGTCCCGCACCGCAATGGGGGCGGCATCCGCCGCTACGACGATGCACAGGTGGCTCGTCTGGTCCGGATGCGTGAGTTGGTCGAGGCCGGGATTCCCCCACGTCGCGCGGCCGGTCTGCTCGATGAGGCACCCGGCTCACGGAACCAGGACCGGCCGCCACTGCTCGACCACGAGGCCCTGCTGGCGGCCCGCACCGACGTGCCGGCGCTCGAGGCGGTGCTCGACCAGTTCTTCACGCTGGCACCGGTGGAACCAGTCATCGACCAGTGGCTCCTGCCGTCGATGCACCGGGTGGGGCTTGCCTGGCAGGCCGGCGAGATCGACGTGGCAGAAGAACATCTGATCAGCGCGGCGGTGATGCACCGACTGGCCGCACTCTTCAGCACCACCCGCGCCCGGGGGCCGAGGGTGGTGGTGGGGCTGCCGGCCGGCGCCAGGCATGAACTGCCCGCCCTGGCCCTGGCCGTGTGCCTGCGCCGCCAGGGTGTCGAGGTGGTCTACCTCGGCGCCGACGTGCCTGCCGCCAGTTGGCAGGCGGTGCTGCAGCGCTACCGTCCGCCGGCAGTGGTCATCGGTGCCACCGTCGGTCGCGACGTCACCCCGGCCACGCGGGCAGCTGAGGCCTGCCGGGCGGCCGGTACCCCTCACGTCTTCGTCGGCGGACGAGCAGCTGGGCGCGTTGCCGGTGCCACCGTCCTGGCCGGCAGCCTCTCGGCGTCAGCACTTCGGATCGCGCAGGCGGTGCAGCCGGGGGTCGGGCGTGGCGGGTTCGACACCGCGCTGATGTCGACACCGCGCTAGTTTCGACACCGTGGTAATGATGTCATGATCCGATTCGGCTGGCCTAGGCTGGGCCAGACGATCGGAGCACCCCATGTTTCCTCCCCCCATCCACTCGTGGAAACTGCTGGCGATGATCCTCGCCGTGCTCGCGCCGGTCTGGGGCTCGGCCTCCCCGATGGGGTTGTCCCTGCCCCTGCCGCGGGTGGTCCAGGCACCGACGGGCACCCCGAGCAGCGTGCCCTCCCCCAGCGCGACGCCCTCGTCCGACGGCACACCGACGCCGACCACCCCGCCGCCGGACGCTGGCCCGACCCGGCGCACCACCAGCCCGACGACCACCACGCCCGGCACCCCGCAGCAGGACGCCGCGATCGCCCAGGTCATCGTCCGCTTCACCACCGAGGACCCGGCCACCCGCGAGCAGGTGCTGCGCAGCACCGCAGCGGCGGCCGGGCTGCGTGAGGTCGCGGTCGTGCGGGAGTTGGCCACCGGCGCCCTGCTCGCCCGGGCCACCGGCTCTGGCGAGGCCTGGCTGGCGGCGTTGCGGCACCACCCGGGGGTGGTCGCCGCCAGCCCCAACAGCCGGATCACCCGGGTGGCGAGCGCCACCGACCCCCTGTTCGCCCAGCAGTGGGCCATGCCTGCCGGCGGCCCCGGGGTGGGGTTCACGTCCGTGTGGGACCGCACCCTCGGTGAAGGGTCCCGGGTCGCGGTGATCGACTCGGGCAAGACCAACCACCCCGACCTGGCCGGGCAGTTCCTGGGCGGCTACGACTTCATCAGCGACGTAGCCTCCGGTGGTGACGGGAACGGGCGCGATGCCGATGCCACCGACACCGGCGACTTCTGTGGAGGCACCTCCTCGACCTGGCACGGCACCCACGTCGCCGGCATCATCGCCGCCCGCCGCAACAACGGCATCGGGGTGGCCGGCGCCGCCCCGGCGGCCAAGGTCGTCCCCGTGCGGGTGCTCGGCCGCTGCGACGGTGAGATGGCCGACCTGATCGACGCCATCGTCTGGTCGGCCGGCGGCCGGGTCCCCGGGATGGCCGCGAACCCGTACCCGGCGCGGGTCATCAACATGTCGCTGAGCGCCCGCGAAAGCTGCTCCTACGAACTGCAGACCGCGCTGAGGATGGCCCGCCGCCTGGGGGCGCTGTCGGTGGTCGCGGCCGGCAACCGCAGCGCGCAATCCTCGACCGAGACCCCCGGCAACTGCGCGGGGGTGCTCACCGTGGCAGCCAACAACAAGGATCGTGCGCTGGCCTCGTATTCCAACTGGGGCACCGGGGTGAACCTGGCCGCCCCCGGCGGTGACGACGGCACCAACCAGGCCATCCTCAGCACCTGGCTGACCAACCCCGGCGCCAACAACAACACCGGCTACTCCTACGGCTGGATGTCGGGCACCTCGATGGCCACCCCCTACGTCTCGGCCGCCGCCGCGCTGCTGCTGTCGCTGAAGCCTACCCTGAGCGTGGCCCAGCTCGAGCAGATCCTGGTCTCCACTGCCGTCTCGAGCCCTACTTGCTCGGGGTGCGGGGCCGGCATCCTGGACGCCGCAGCCGCCGCCGCGAAGGTTCCGGTGCTCAGCTCGGCCACCCTGCAGGGACGACAACTCACCCTGTCCGGCGCCGGGTTCACCAGCGTGACCCAGGTCTGGATCGCGCAGCAGCAGCTCACCTTCACCCGCACCGGGGACGGCACGCTCACGGCCACCATCCCGGCCACGGTGCCGTCCGGGACGCACGCGGTCTGGGTGAGCAGCAACGGGGTGATCTCCGCGAGCCACCTGGTCACCCTGACCTGAGGTGTGGAGCCTGTGGGCGTGTTCTCTGTCCCCGCCCCGCCCGGACGCACGGCCCAAACCACGATCGTGTCGCGCCCGCTCGTCCCTCGCTGGCAACGTGTATTCGTTGCGTGGGTGCAAGGAATACACGTCCTGGGCGGACGACGGGCTGCATTCCTTGCGTGGGCGCAAGAAGTGCAGGTCATGCCCCCCGACGGACGCGGCCAGCCCCTCATCCGGGTGACAAGGCTGCAATCGTTGCGTGGGCGCAAGGTTCGCACGTCGTGCCCGGACGACAAGGTGTATTCCTTGCGTGGGTGCAAGGAATACACGTCCTGGGCGGACGACGGGCTGCAATCCTTGCCTGGGTGCAAGAAGTGCAGGGTCATGCCCGCCGACGGCGGCGGCCAGCCCCTCGTCAGCCCAGGACTGCGGGCAGCACGCCCGACCAGACCTCGCGCACCCGGGCGAGCGGCAGGCTGAACAGCGACTGGATCTCGATCTGGTCGTCGCCAGTGACCTCACCGATGCGGTCCATCGGCACCCCGTGCTCACGGCACAGTTCCTCGAAGCGGGCCAACGAGCTGCCGGGCAGGGTGACCAGGGCACGCGCGGCCGACTCGCTGAACAGGGCCAAGGTCGGGTCGACCTCGGCGTCCAGCTCGAGGGTGAGCGAGACACCCATGTCGTGGCGCAGGCTGGACTCGACCAGCCCCATGAGCAGGCCACCGTCGGCCAGGTCATGGGCCGAACTGAGCAGGCCCTCCTTGGACGCGGCCAACACCACCTTGGCCAGGGCCTTCTCGGCGGCCAGGTTGACCTGCGGCGGCATGCCCCCGAGGTGCCCGTCGTGCACGGCATCGGCCCACACCGAGCCACCCAGGTCGGCGCCGGTGGTGCCCAGCAGCACCAGCGCATCGCCCGGGTGCTGGAACCCCATCGGGACCCGCTGGTTGACGTCGTCGATCACGCCGAGCATGCCGACCGTCGGGGTGGGCAGGATCGGGGTCATCCCGGTCTGGTTGTAGAAGCTCACGTTGCCGCCGGTGACCGGGGTGCCCAGCTCACGGCAGCCGTCGACCAGCCCCATGATCGCCTCGAGGAACTGCCACATGACTTCGGGGTCCTCGGGGCTGCCGAAGTTCAGGCAGTCGGTGATCGCCACCGGCTCGGCCCCGCCGACGGCCACGTTGCGGTAGCTCTCGGCCAGCGCCAACTGGGCCCCGAGGTAGGGGTTGAGGTAGGCGTAGCGGCCGTTGCCGTCCAGGCTCAGCGAGATGCCCAGGCCGGTCTGCTCGTCGATGCGCAGCATGCCGGAGTTCTCGGGCTGGGCCAGCACCGAATTGCCGCGCACGTAGCGGTCGTACTGGTTGGTGACCCAGGACTTGTCGGCACTCAGCGGTGACGAGATCACCTGCCAGGCCTGCTGCTCGAGGGTGGCTGGGTCGGTGGCGCGGGGCAGGTCGTTGGCCGCGTTGGCGTTGACCTCGTCGATCCAGGCCGGACGCGCCAGGGGCCGCTCGTAGACGGGTCCCTCGTGGGCGACGGTCTTGGGGTCGACGTCGACGATGGTCTGGCCGTGCCAGTCGATGATCAGCCGGTCACCCTCGGTGACCTCGCCCACGACGGTGGCCTGGACGTCCCACTTGGCGCAGATCTCCATGAACCGCTCGACCTTGTCGGGTTCGACCACGGCCATCATGCGTTCCTGCGACTCCGACATCAGGATCTCTTCGGGCGACAGGGTGGGGTCACGCAGCGGCACCACGTCGAGCTCGACATGCATGCCGCCGTCGCCGGCGCTGGCCAGCTCGGAGGTGGCGCACGAAATGCCGGCCGCACCGAAGTCCTGGATGCCGCTGATCAGCTCGGCGGCGAACAGTTCGAGGGTGCACTCGATCAGCAGCTTCTCCATGAACGGGTCGCCGACCTGCACGCTGGGCCGCTTGCTGGGCTTGGAGTCGTCGAAGGATTCCGAGGCGAGGATCGACGCGCCGCCGATACCGTCACCGCCGGTGGCCGCCCCGTAGAGGATGACCTTGTTCCCGGTGCCCGAGGCGAAGGCCCGGTGCAGGTCCTCGTGGCGCAGCAGGCCCACGCACAGGGCATTGACCAGCGGGTTGCCGTAGTAGGACTCGTGGAAGCCGACCTCGCCACCGATGTTGGGCAGGCCGAGGCAGTTGCCGTAGCCGCCGACACCCGACACGATGCCGGGCAGCACGCGGGCGGTGTCGGGGGCGTCCAGCGGGCCGAAGCGCAGCGAGTCCATCACTCCGATCGGACGAGCGCCCATTGCCAGGATGTCGCGGACGATGCCGCCGACACCGGTCGCCGCACCTTGGTGGGGCTCCACGTAGGACGGGTGGTTGTGGGACTCGGCCTTGAAGGTGACCGCATAGCCCTGGCCGATGTCGACCACGCCGGCGTTCTCACCGATGCCCGCCAGCAGTGGCCCGCGGGGGGTGGTCTGCTCGAGGGCCCCGAACCGCTTCAGGTGCACCTTGGAACTCTTGTAGGAGCAGTGCTCCGACCACATCACCGAGTACATCGCCAGTTCTGCGCCGGTGGGGCGCCGCCCGAGGATGTCAACGATGCGCTGGTACTCATCGGCCTTGAGCCCCAGTTCCGACCAGGGCAGCTCGACGTCCGGCGTGTTGCGGGCATTCTCAACGGTATCGACCACGCCACCAATCTAGCGGTCCGGGGCGTGGGGCACTGGCAGGCCCCACGCCCCGGTCACTGGTGGCCCGGGTTCACCCGGCCATCGCGGGGACCCGGTCGTCCGCACGCCGGGCCGCGGCGTGGTCACTGCGGCCCTCGACGTCACCGGGTTCACGCCGGGGTGGGGCGGTGCGGCGCAGCAGCCGCATGGCGTTGATGATCACCAGCAGCACCGAGGCCTCGTGCACGAGCATGCCGATGCTCATGGTCACTCCCCCGGCGAAGACCCCGGCCAGCAGCAGCGCCACCGTGACCAGCGCGACGGCGATGTTCTGCCGCATCACCCGCACGGTGGCCCGGGCCAGGCCCAGGGCATGGGCCACCCGGTCGAGCCGGTCGGTCATCAGGGCGATGTCGGCGGTCTCGACGGCCAACCCGCTGCCGGCAGCCCCCATCGCGATGCCGGTGTCGGCGGTGGCCAGGGCCGGTGCGTCGTTGACGCCGTCGCCAACCATCGCCACCCGAGCCCCGGACGACTGCAGTTCGGCGATCGCCTCAAGCTTGTCCTCGGGCAGCAGGCCGGCGCGGACCTCGGTGATGCCCACCTCGGCGGCCACTGCCCTTGCCACGGACGCCCGGTCGCCGGTGAGCATGACCACTCGCTCGACGCCGACCCGGCGCAGGTCGGCGACCGCCTGCCGGGCGCCGGGACGCAGGGTGTCGGCGACCGCGACCAGGCCGATCACCGCCGGGTGCGGGGTGTCCGGGTGCGGGATGTCCGGGTGCGGGATGTCCGGGTGCGGGGCGGCGTGCTGTTCGACACCCGGGCCGTGGTCGGCGGCGACGACCATGGCCGTGCGACCCAGCTCGCCGAGGGACTCCACCCGCGCGGTGGCCTCGGCCAGGTCGATGCCGGGGAAGGTGCGGGCGACAAGCTCCGGCTTGCCGACCACGATCCGCCGGTGGTGCAGTCCCTCCTCGACCTCCCCAGCCGGGGTGCGGGCCACGATGCCGTGGCCGACGACCGGGTCGAAGGTGGTGCCCTCGACTTCCACAGGCAGCCCCCGCTCGCGTGCCGCGTCGACGATCGGGCGGGCCAGCGGGTGTTCGCTGCCGACCTCGGCGACTGCGGCCAGTCGCAGCACCTCGTCCGGCTCGAACCGCGGGTCGAGCACGACGACGTCGGTCAGCTGGGGACGCCCCAGGGTGAGGGTGCCGGTCTTGTCGAGGGCCACGGCGGTGATGGTGGCGGCTCGTTCGAGGTGTTCGCCACCCTTGATCAACACACCGTCGCGGGCGCCGCGGCCGATGCCGGCGACGATCGAGACGGGGATGGAGATCACCAGCGCGCCGGGGCATCCGATCACCAGCAGGGTCAGGGCCAGTTCGAGGTTGCCGCTGAGCAGGCCGGCCACGATGGCCATCGCGATGATGCCGGGGGTGTACCACCTCGAAAAGCGATCCATGAAGGCCTGGGTGCGGGCCTTGGCATCCTGGGCGTCCTCGACCCGGCGGATGATCCGGGCCAGCGTGGTCTCACCGCCGATGGCCTCGGTGCGGACCCGCAGGTGGCCGTTGGTCTGCACCGTGCCGGCGAAGACGCGATCGCCCGGCCCCTTGGCGGCGGGGATGGACTCGCCGGTGATGCTGGCCTCATTGACGGCCGCCTCACCGAATTCGACCTCCCCGTCGACGGGGACGATCGCCCCCGCCTTGACGATCACCGTCTCGCCCAGCAACACCTCGGCGGCGGGCACCTCCACCTCCTGCCCGTCCCGCAGAACGAGGGCGACGTCGGGTGCGGTCTCGACCAGCTCGGCGAGGGCCGATCGGGTCTTGGCCAGGGTGACGGCTTCGAGGGCGTGTCCGATCGCGAACAGTGTGGTGACCGCGGCGGCCTCCCAGTAGTTGCGCAGGAAGATGGCGCCGATCGCGGCGACCGTGACCAGCAGGTCGATGCCGATGGTGCGGACGCTCAGCGCGCGGACCGCGCTGACCGCGATCCGCGCCCCGGCGACCACCGCCGCTGCCAGCATGAATGCATTGCCGAGGCCCGACCCGCCGCGTGCCCCGGTCGCCCATGCGGCGACGATCAGGGCGCCGGCAAGGACGGGCACCGTCCACTTCGATGCGCGAAGACGACCGAGCGCCATTCTCATGATGTTCACTTCTCTCTTTGTCCGGGGTTGGCGTGGCGGAACTCGCTCGGGGTTCAGAAGGCTGACGGGACTGACTTGTAGCCGGCCTTGTCAACGGCGGCGACCAGGTCGTCCACGCTGGAGACGGTGGGGTCGTGGTCGACCTCAACCCTGGAACTGGCGAACTTCACCTCGACCTTCGCGACGCCGGGCAACCTGCCGACCTGCTTCTCGATCTTCTGGACGCATGACGGGCAGGAGAAGCCTTCGGCGCGCAGGGTGGTGTGGGTGGTGTGGGTGGTGCTGGTCATGACTGTTCCTTTCGAAGTGGCGGGTGACTTGTTGCCCGCCGATGCTTCAAAATTACGGGGGACCGAGGACTTCCGCCTTGACGGATGTCAAGCCCCACGGGGCCGAAGGCGAGGCACAATGGGCACATGCCCGACGACGCCGACACCTGCGTGACCCTCGTCCCGATCTTCGCCACCCTCGACGCCGAGGCACAGCTCGAGGTCGCCGGCTTCGCCCGGCCACGTCGAATTCGCAAGGGCGCAACCCTCTACCGGCAGGGTGAGCACGTCGCCCAACTGTTCGTCGTCCACCAGGGCGAGGCGAAGCTGACCCACCTGCGCGCGGACGGGCACGAGCAGGTTCTGCGCACCGTCGGCCCGGGTGAGGTCGTGGGCGAGCACGCCTTCCTGACCGGTGCCCGCCCCGACCACACCGTCGTCGCGCTGGAGCCGGTGACCGCCTGTGTCTTCGACCACCGGGACCTGGGCCGGCTGACCGCCACCCACCCCCGGATCGCGGTGGAACTGCTGCGGGCGCTCAGTCAGCGGCTGGTCGATGCCGAGCAGCGGCTGACCACCCTGGCCGGCACCGACGTGCCGGCCCGACTGGCTGACTACCTGCTCAGCCTGCCCGGCCGCCCAGCCGAGGGCGGCATCGCGGTGGTGCTGCCGATGACCAAGCGAGAAGTGGCGTCCTACCTCGGCACGACCCCGGAATCGTTCAGTCGGGCGTTGGCTCGGCTCGAGAAGGACGGCGCCATCCGGGTCAGCGGGTCGGAGATCCTGCTGACCGATCCGGATGCCCTGGATGCTCGAACATCGGCCGGAGCGTCCCGAAGCGGTGGTTCGTGATGCTCAGCGCCTGCTCCAGCAGGAACGGCAACGCCTCCAGTCGCCCCGATTCTGTGACCGGCTGCCCGTAGAGGGCGACGTCGGGGCGCGGGCCCAGCGCCTCTGCCACGCTGCGGTGGTCCTCGCCGACGAGTCGCACCCGCGGGACGTGAAGGTCCGCGAGCCAGTCGACGTCCCCGAGGCGCACCTCCAGACCGAGGTCGCGCAGGGCCCCGACGATCTCCTCCCCCGGTGTGCCGGCGCAGGACACCACCGGACGAGCCCCGGCCTCCAGCGCGGCGCCCACCACCCGCAGCAACTCGACCGGACGCGCGGATGAGCCGAACCGGATCATGGTGGCGGCGGGCCGGTACCGGAACAGGTTCGCCTCCACGGCCAGTCCGGTCGGGTCGTGGACACCGCTGAACTCCGTCCGCGCGGCGGCATCCGAGCGCAGCGACCGCTCGAGCTGGGCCCGGTCATCGGCTGACAGTCCGCCGGCCGCGGCGAGGAGCGCGGCACCGGTCGGCAGCACCCGGGCGTCGGAAGAGGCGGGCGCGCTGGTCCAGTCGCTGAGCCCGACCAGGTAGTTCGGCCCGCCGGCCTTGGCCCCGGCGCCCACCGCCGACCGCTTCCAGCCGCCAAAGGGTTGGCGTGCGACGATGGCGCCGGTGATGCCCCGGTTCACGTAGAGGTTGCCGGCCAGCACCCGGTCGGTCCAGGTGGCGATGTCGGCGGGGTCGAGGCTGTGCAGCCCGGCGGTGAGGCCGTAGTCGACCTGGTTCTGCCAGTCGATGGCCTCCGCCAGGGTGTCCGCCACCATCACCCCCAGCACCGGTCCGAAGTACTCGGTCAGGTGGAACTGGTCCCCGGGCCGCACCCCGGCGCGAACGCCGGGGCTCCAGAGCCGGCCGGTGTCGTCGAGCTTTCGGGGTCGCACCCACCATTCCTGACCCGGTTCGAGGTGGGTGAGCGCTTCGAGCAACTTGCCCTCGGCCGGGCCGACCAGCGGCCCCATCTGGACTGCCGGGTCCTCGGGCCAGCCGACGCGGAGCGATTCGACGGCGTCGATGAGTTGTTCACGGAATCGCCGGGACCCTCCGAGCGCCCCCACCAGAATCACCAGGGAGGCGGCTGAGCACTTCTGCCCTGCGTGGCCGAAGGCCGAGGTGACCACGTCCTTCACCGCCAGGTCGATGTCCGCGCTGGGAGTGACGACGATGGCGTTCTTGCCGCTGGTCTCGGCCAGCAACTGCAGCCCCGGACGAAACCCGGCGAACAGTTCGGCGGTCGGCCAGGCGCCGGTGAGGACGACCCTGTCCACGCGCGCGTCGCCCACCAGTCGCCTGCCTAGGTCGCCCTCGTCCAGCAGCGCCACCTGCAGCACATCCCGCGGCACACCGGCAGCCCACAGCGCCTCGGCCAGCGCCACCCCGCACCGTTCGGCCTGGGGTGCGGGTTTGAGCACGACGCAGGCCCCGGCCGCGAGTGCGGCCAGCGTCGAGCCGGCCGGAATCGCCAGCGGGAAGTTCCACGGCGGGGTCACGACCACCAGCCGCACCGGGACCGGGGTGGCGCCGTCGATGCGCTCGAGGAACTCGGCCTGGTCGGCGTAGTAGTTGGCGAAGTCGACGGCCTCACTGACCTCCGGGTCCCCCTCGGCGAGGGTCTTGCCGCACTCGCCGGCCATCACCGCCAGCAGCGGGCCACGGCGTCGTTCCAACTCCGCGGCGACCTCGCGCAGCACGTCGGCGCGACCCACTGCACCCCGTGCGTGCCAGCCAGCCGAGGCCGCCCCCGCCACCTCCAGCACGTCGTCGACCTGCTCCACGGTGTCGATCCGCGGGTGGTCGAGCGGCGGCATCCCACCGCGCCGAGGCACACTCGCCAGGATCGCCCGACCCCAGGCGCGGTTCGCCCCCGGCGCCGGATCGGTGTCTGGGGTGTTGACGAAGACAGCGCCCCGGGGGATCAGGCCGCGTCCGGCCCGGCGATGCGGTCGGGGCACCTGGGTGTCGAGTGCTGCCACCGAGGCAGCAAAGCGCTCTCGTTCGCGGGCGAACAGGGCGGCGTCCTGGTCCAGGTCGAACACCGCCGACATGAAGTTCTGCGGTGCGGCCCCCTCTTCCAGGCGTCGGATGAGGTAGGCGATCGCGACGTCGAAGTGGGCCGGGTGAACGATCGGGGTGTAGAGCAGCACTGAGCCCACCGTCTGGCGCACGGCCTCGGCCTGCGCCGGCGCCATCCCCAACAGCATCTCGACCTCGACCGCGTCCTGCACACCGCGCTCGCCGGCGAGCAGCCAGGCCCAGGCGATGTCGAACAGGTTGTGCCCGGCGACCCCGAGCCGGACGGCATCGGTGCGCTCGCGGGTCAGCGCCCAGTCCAGGACCCGCTTGTAGTTGGTGTCGGTCTGCACCTTGGACGACCACGTCGCCAACGGCCAGCCCCGCAGTTGCGACTCGACCACCTCCATCGGCAGGTTCGCACCCTTGACCAGGCGCACCTTGACCGGGGACCCGCCCGCGGTGCGGCGGCGGCTGGCCCACGCCTGCAGGTCTTGCATCACGGCCAGTGCGTCCGGCAGGTAGGCCTGCAGGACGATGCCGGCGTCCATGGTGGCGAACTCCGGCGCATCCAGCAGTCGGGTGAAGACGGCGGTGGTCAGCGCCAGGTCGCGGTACTCCTCCATGTCGAGGTTCACGAAGGTGCCCGTGTCCCGGGCGGCGCGGTAGAGGGGCGCCAGCAGTTCGCAGGTCTCCGCGACGGCCTCGTCCACGGCCCACGGGGAGTGCGGCCCGATCACCGAAGACACCTTCACCGAGACGTAGTCGATGTCATCGCGGCCGACCAGCCGGATGATCTGCTCGAGTCTGCGCCCGGCCTCCCGCCGACCCAGGACGGCCTCTCCCAGCAGGTTGACGTTCAGGCGAGTCCCGGGGCTACGCAGCCGCGCCAGGCTGCGGCCAAGACTCAGCTCGCCGGCGTCGACGACCAGGTGCTCGACCAGTGCCCGCAGTGCCCGCCGGACGACCGGGATGACCAGGCCAGGAGCCAACGATGCGCCCAGGGATGCGGCCGACAGCGCCCCGCGCAGATGGATCGGGATGGCCCGGGGGACGTCGACGGCGAGGGTGCGCAGGTTGGCGGCGGCGACGTGTGGGTCCTCGGGCCGGATGACCCCATCGACGAATCCGACTGCGAACGGCAGCCCCCGCGGGTCGCGCAGCAGCCGGGCCAACTGCTCGGCCCCCGGGTCGGCCCGTAGACCCGCGGCCACGGCCAGCCAGTCGCGCACCAGGTCGACGGCCGGGGGCACCAGCCGCGAGAGGTCTTCAGTCATCGGGCAGCCAGGGGCGGGCCTGCTCGCCCAACCCGTGACCTTCTTGGATCCGTCTGCCGAGTTCCCCCGCAACCAGGAAGAGGACAGAAAACAGTGCCAGTGGGACGATCACTGCCCCGGACGAGGTGCTCAGCAGGGTTCGCATGCCAGGTCCTTCAGGACCACGCATGCGCACCAGGCGAACGACCAGCGACAGGAAAGGAATCGCCGCCAACGCCAGGAGCATCATTCCCGCGATGGATGGCCGACTCAGGCCCATCACGGCGATTGGCAGGGCCAGTATCAGCGTCATCATCGGGAGCACGGGAAAGTCAGCCTCGACGAAGTTGCTGACCACCCCCCACACCAGGACCAGCGCGATACCGATGCCCAGCACCATGGGTGCTCGGGCTGGCCAGACTCGAACCGCGATGACGAGCGCAGCGAGGGGTAGCACGTTCGCTGCGGTGACCAGTAGGGCGGATCCGAGCGGCAGGTCTTCGAATGCATAGCCGAGTGCGAACAGCGTGGCGAGAGCAACGAAGAGTGCTGTGAGGATGAATGCGGTCCACCGGGTGACACGCGCGGCGGTGCGCATGATGACCACCTTCTTTCGGAGGGGACGATTCAAGTCTAGGGCCCCGTGAACGGGCGCACCGCCCCGCGGAGAACCTAGAGGTACTCGAGGTTCGTCTCGGTGTCCGGGTCGAAGAAATAGGACTCTCCGTGGCGTGGCCGGGCCCGAAGCACGTCGCCGACGACCACCCGGTGTCGCTTGTCGGGGCACGAAGGACGACCCGTCCCCCGCGGATGCTGACCGTGGAGTCCGGGCTCAGGTGCGGCTCGCAGTACAGATAGGCCTCCGAACCGAGGTGCTCGATCATGGTCACCGTCAACGGCACCGAGTCGCGGTGGTCGCTGGTGGCGTCCAGGATTTCCCACGCCTCGGGGCGCACTCCCGCGATCACCCGGCCGGTGTCGGCCCTGCTGGCCTGGTCGCGCTGGATGCCCAGGTCGACGGTGTGGCCCTCCCCCATCACGGCGCGTCCGTCCTCGATGGCGATGCCGTCCATCAGGGTGATCGCCGGCGAGCCGATGAAGCCGGCAACGAAGGTGTTGGCCGGGTGCTCGTAGAGGTGGGTCGGGTCGTCCACCTGCTGCACGACGCCATCCCTGAGGACGCAAACGCGGTCGCCCATCGTCATGGCCTCGGTCTGGTCGTGGGTCACGTAGACGGTGGTGACGCCGAGTTCACGCTGCAGGGACGAGATCTGGGCCCGGGTCGCCACCCGCAGCTTCGCGTCCAGGTTCGACAGTGGCTCGTCCATGCAGAACACCTTGGGGTCGCGCACGATGGCGCGTCCCATGGCCACCCGTTGGCGCTGGCCACCGGACATGGCTCCCGGCTTCACGTCCAGCAGCGGCTCGAGCTCGAGCATGGTGGCCGCCCGGGCCACCTTCTGCTTGATCTGGTCCTTGGGCATCCGGACGTTCTCGAGCGCGAACGCCATGTTCTGGCGCGCCGTCATGTTCGGGTACAGGGCATAACTCTGGAACACCATGGCCGTGTCGCGGTGACGCGCAGGCACCTCACTGACGTCGGCGCCGTCAATGAAGATCTGGCCCTCATCGACGGGTTCGAGGCCGGCCAGCATCCGCAGGGTGGTGGACTTGCCACACCCGGAGGGGCCGACCAGCACCAGGAACTCCCCATCCTCGATGGTGAGATTGATGCGGTTGGCCTTCACCACGCACCGGCGCGGGAAGCCACGCCGCTGCCGAGTTGCCGCTGACCCCTGACCACCCCGAAGCGGTGGTTGGTGATGCTGAGCGCCTGTTCCCGGACGAACGGCAGCCCTTCGAGCAGCCCCGATTCGGTCACCGGTTGGGCGAACAGGGCCACTCCCGGACGAGCCAGTCGGCGGGCCAACCAGTCGCGGTCCTCCCCCACCAGCCTGAGGCGGCCCTCGGGCAGGTCCTGCCACCAGTCCTGGTCGGCCACCTGCACCACCAGGCCGAACTCACGCAGGGCCGCCGGCAGGGCAGGGTCCAGCCCGGGGCTGCACGAGACCAGCGGCCGGGCGCCGGTGGCCAGGGCTGCGGCGGCCACCCGCAAGACCTCGATCGGACGAGCCGACTCCCCCACCCGCACCCGGGTGCCGGCGCCGCGGTAGCGCAGCTGGTTGGTCTCGGCGGCCAGCCCGACCGGGTCGTGGGCACCGCCGAACTCCAGGCTGGCGGCGGCATCACTGCGCACCGCCCGGGTGAGCATGGCCAGGTCATCGGCGCCGACCAGTCCCCCGCCCAGGTTGCGGGCGGCGGCGAGCACCCGCTCGCCGGCCGGGAGCGGGCGGGCGTCGCTGGCAGCCGGCGCGCTCGTCCAGTCACACAGGCCGAACAGGTAGTTCGGCCCACCGGCCTTGGCCCCGGCCCCGACCACCGAGTGCTTCCAGCCCCCGAAGGGTTGGCGGGCCACGATGGCGCCGGTGGTGGCGCGGTTGACGTAGAGGTTGCCGGCTTCGACCCGCTCGACCCAGGTGGCGATCTCGGCGTCGTCGAGGCTGTGCAGGCCTGCGGTCAGCCCGTAGTCGGTCTGGTTCTGCCAGGCGATGGCCTGCTCGAGGTCGTCGGCGACCATCACCCCGAGCACCGGCCCGAAGTACTCCACGCGGCTGAACTCATCGCCGGGCTGCACCCCGGCCCGGATGCCCGGTGACCACAGCCGACCCGAGTCGTCCAGCGCCCTGGGCTCGACCCACCAGCTCTGGCCCGGTTCGATGCTGGTCAGTGCGCGCCGCAGTTTACCCACGGCCGGGCCGACCAGGGGGCCCATCTGGGTGGCGGCATCGGTGGGCCAGCCGACCTGCAGCGACCGGGTGGCGTCGATGAGCTGGTGGCGGAACCGCCGCGATCGACCCACCGCCCCGACCAGGATCACCAGCGAGGCCGCCGAACACTTCTGCCCGGCATGCCCGAAGGCCGAGGCGACCACGTCGCGCACGGCCAGGTCGATGTCGGCGCTGGGGGTGACCACGATGGCGTTCTTGCCGCTGGTCTCGGCGAGCAGGTGGAGTTCGGGGCGCCAGCGCGAGAACAGTTCGGCGGTCTGCCAGGCGCCGGTGAGGACGAGCCGGTCGACGCGGGGGTCGGTGACCAGCTGCCTGCCCAGGCCGCCCTCGTCCAGCAGGGCCAGCTGCAGCACCTCGCGGGGCACCCCGGCCGCCCACAGCGCCTCGGCCAGCAGCACCGAACAGCGTTCGGCCTGCGGGGCCGGTTTCAGGACGACGGCGGCCCCGGCGGCCAGCCCGGCCAGGGTGGAGCCGGCCGGGATCGCCACCGGGAAGTTCCACGGCGGGGTGACCACGACCAGGTTCACCGGCTGGTGGCGGGCCCCGTCGATGTGGTCGAGCCGCTCGGCCTGGTCGGCGTACCAGGCCGCGAAGTCGACGGCCTCGCTCACCTCGGGATCAGCCTCGGCGATGGTCTTGCCGCACTCGGAAGCCATCACGGCGACCAGGTCGGCGCGGCGGCGTTCCAGTTCGACCGCGGCGGCGCGCAGCACCGCGGCCCGTCCGGTGCTGCCGAGGTGTTGCCAGGCCGGCGCGGCGGTGCTGGCGGCGGTCAGGACCTGGTCGAGGGCAGCGGGGTCCTCGATCCGCGTGGTGGGAGCCCCAGCGGCGCCGCGACCAGTCGGACGATCGGTGGGCGCGCTGCGGGCGAGGTCCAGCACCCTGTCGGCCCAGGCGAGGTTGCGGGGCAGTGCCGGGTCGGTGTCGGGGGCATTGCGGAAGGCGCCCGGCACCGGCGGCTCGGGGGCAGCGGTTCGGTCCTGGGTTCGCCGCGGGGCGGGGACGGCCGGTGCAGCGCCCTCGTCCGGGCCGGTCACGCCCGCGTGGGCCTCTCCCGGGCCGGCGTAGCCCCGGTCACCTCCGTCCGGGGTCGCCAGCGCCTCGAGGGAGGCCACAAACCGACCGAACTCACGCTCGAAGGTGGCCGGGTCGTCCAGGTCGAACAGCGACCTCATGAAGTTCTGCGGGGCCGCGCCCTCTTCCAGCCGGCGCACCAGGTAGGCGATGGCCACGTCGAAGTGCGCCGGGTGCACCACCGGGGTGTAGAGCACCAGCGACCCGACGCTGCGCCGGACGGCCTCGGCCTGGGCGGGTGCCATCCCGAGCAGCATCTCGACGTCGACGGCGCCCCGGACCCCGCGCCGCCCGGCGAGCTGCCAGGCCCAGGCAATGTCGAACAGGTTGTGCCCGGCCACCCCCAGCCGCACCGCGTCGGTGCGCTCCGGGGTCAGTGCCCAGTCGAGCACCCGTTTGTAGTGGGTGTCGGTGTCCTGCTTGGACGACCACGTCGCGAGTGGCCAGCCCCGCAGCTCGGCCTCGACCTGTTCCATGGGCAGGTTCGCACCCTTGACCAGCCGCACCTTGATCGGGGCGCCGCCGCGAGCCCGGCGGCGCGACGCCCAGTCCTGCAGCTGCTGCATGGCCGCCAGCGAGTCGGGCAGGTAGGCCTGCAGCACGATGCCGGACTCGAGGTCGGCCAGGTCGGGTTCGTCCAGCAGGCGGGTGAACACAGCCAGCGTCCAGGCGAGGTCGCGGTACTCCTCCATGTCGAGGTTGAGGAAGGTGTGGTGCTCGCGGGCGGCCCGGTAGAGCTCAAGCAGCCGGTCGCAGGTCTCGTCGACGGCCTGTTCGAAGGCCCACGGTGAGTGCGGACCGATCACCGCGGAGGCCTTCACCGAGACGTAGTCGACGTCGTCGCGGCGCACCAGGCGCAGCAGTTCGGCCAGCCGACGGTCGGCCTCGGCCCTACCCAGCACTGCCTCCCCGAGCAGGTTGATGTTCAGCCGGGTGCCCTGCCCGCGGAGCCGGCTCAGGTGTCGGCCCAGCGCCCGGTCACCGGCGTCGACCACCAGGTGACCGACCAGGGCACGCAGCGCCCGGCGCACCACCGGCACGACCAGTCCCGGGACGAGACCGGCCCCGCGGGCCGCCAGGCCCAGCCCCCAGCGCAGGTGGAGGGGGATCGAACGGGGTACGGCCGCGCCGTCGGGTCCGGAGCCGGCGAGGCGGCGCAGGGTGGTGGCGGCGACGTGGGGGTCCTCGGGGCGGATGACCCCGTCCACGAACCCGACGGCGAAGTCGAG
The DNA here is from genome assembly GCF_050113895.1 of Aestuariimicrobium sp. Y1814. Lineage (NCBI taxonomy): Bacteria > Bacillati > Actinomycetota > Actinomycetes > Propionibacteriales > Propionibacteriaceae > Aestuariimicrobium > Aestuariimicrobium sp. Y1814. Next base: position 45,096 of record NZ_JBNJRW010000004.1, read on the forward strand.
ACCGGCCGGGTCGCGCAGCAGGCGGGCCACCTGCGCCGGGCTCGACCCCACCGGGATGTCGCGGGCCACGGCCAGCCACTCCCGCACCTGCTCGGCGGCCGCCCCCGCCTGGTCGGCCACGCCCGGGTCGTCCAGGCGGGACTCGTCCCATCGGGGTTCCCCGCGTCCGGGCTCGGACGGCGGGGGTTCGGCGGGTGAGCGGGCGGCGGGGTTCATGGCAGAGGTCCTACTGCACGTCCAGGCCGTTGGCGGCCTGCGCCCGCGTGCTGTTGGCGGCCTGCGCCCGCAGCGCCCTGGCGGCCAGGTCGGTCTCTTCGTGGACGAGCCGGCGCAGCGCCCGCGGTGAGTCGGGGTTCTGGGCCAGCCATTGGGCACCGGCCTCGACCACCTGCTCGCTGGGCGGTGGGAACAGCCCGCCGACCAGCCGCTGGGCGATCTCAATCGGGTAGCGCTGCCACCAGCGGGCCAGTTGGTCGAAGTAGTGGGAGTCCTCCGGCGCCAGCAGGTGCCGCGACAGTGGCTGGTTCAACCCCGCCACGATGGCGTCGACCTGCGCGTTGGTGCAGGCGCCGGGCTCGAGCATCGCGAACAGCAGGTCACGCTTGGTGTTGGCATCGGGGCGGGCGGCGGTCGCGGTGAGGTGCTCGTGGCTGCCGTCAAGGGTGTCATCGGCGGCCAGTGCCGTGGCCAGGTCGTCATTGGAGATGTCGTCAGTGGCGGCGCGGGCCTGCAGCAGTGACCAGCGCAGGTCGGGGCCGACCTCCAACCCATCCGGCGGGCTCTCGGCCAGGGTGGTCGCCTGCTGGGGGCCAGCATCGGGCACCACCGCGGCCTGTCGGGCCACCGCCCGGGCGAGGATCAGCTGGGTGTCCGAGCCGGGGTCGGACTGGTCCAACATCCGACCCAGAGCGGCCAGGTGGTCGGCCCGCGCGGCGGGTCGGGCCTGTGGTGGCAGGAAGTTCTCGATGGCGGCGTGGGCATTGGCCAGCAGCGTGGTCAGGGTGGCGGCGTCGGTCTCCCCGGGGCCGTGGCGTTCCACGGCAGCGACGTAGTCGGCCACCGGCAGCAGGGCATCGCGGACCATCGACCACAGCTGGCTCCACAGCAGTGCCCGGGCCAGCGGGTCGGCGAGGGTCGGCAGGTGGGCCAGCGCGGTGGCCAGTGACCGCGGGTCGAGGACGACCTTGGCGTAGGTCCAGTCGGCATCGTTGACCAGCATCAGGTCGGGGGCGGGTTGGCCGACCAGGCCGAGGTCGGTCACGGACGACCGGGTGCCGGTGGGGGTCCGGCCGTCCTGGGTCCGGCCACCGGGAGTCTCGTCCGCCGTGGGGGTGCCGTCGAGGTCCATCCGTGTTTGCTGACGGAGAGTCAGCAAACCGTGAGTCAGGTCGTAGAGGCCCACAGCGAGGGTGTGCGGTCGTCCGACGTGCTCACCGGTGATGGCATCGAGGGAGACCTGCTCGATCGCCGCCCGGGTGATGGTGTTGTCGGCGCCGACCTCGAGCACACCGGTGAGGGTGTCGGGGCCGGCGGTCTCGAGCCAGGCGTGGGTCCAGGCCGACAGGTCACGCCCCGAGGCCGTTTCCAGGGCAGTCACCAGGTCGGCGAACTCGGTCGCGCCGAACGCGTGGTCGACGAAGTACTTCCGGGCGCCGGCGAAGAAGGCCTCCACCCCGACGTGGTGCACCAACTGCTTCAGCACGGCAGCACCCTTCGCGTAGGTGATGCCGTCAAAGTTCTGCTTGGCCGCCTCGACGTCGGGGATGTCGGCGGCGATCGGGTGGGTGGTGGGCAGTTCGTCCTGCGCGTAGGCCCACGCCTTGCGGCGACCGGCAAAACTGACCCACGCCTCCGGGAACCCGGCCGCCTCGGCGGTGGCGTGGCTGCCCATGAACTCGGCGAACGACTCCTTGAGCCACAGTTCGTCCCACCAGCGCGGGGTGACCAGGTCACCGAACCACATGTGGGACATCTCGTGGGCGATGGTGTTCGCGCGCCCGGCGAACTGGGCGCGGGTGGCTACCGAGCGGAACAGGTACTGCTCGGTGAAGGTGACGCAGCCCGGGTTCTCCATCGCGCCGAGGTTGTACTCGGGGACGAACACCTGGTCGTACTTTCCCCACGGGTAGGGGTAGGCGAAGTTCTCGTGGAAGAAGTCCAGGTCGAGTTTGGTCACCCGGAACAGTTCGGTAGCGTCGAGGGTGTCGGCGCGGGAGGCCCGGCACCACAGCCCGAGCGGGATGGTGAGGGTGGCGTCGGCGCTGGTCCAGCTGTCGGTGACCCCGTGGTAGGGGCCGGCGACGATGACGGTGATGTAGGTCGACAGCGGTGGGGTCTCGGCGAAGTCGTGCCGGGAGCCGGTCACCGTGGCCGGCTGGTTCGACAGCACGGTCCAGCCGGTGGGGGCGTCCACGTGGAAGGTGTGCCGGGCCTTGAGGTCTGGCTGGTCGAACTGGGCGTAGACCCGCCGCGAATCGGTCGGTTCGTACTGGGTGTAGCAGAACGTCTGCCCGTCGGCCGGGTCGGTGAAGCGGTGCAGGCCCTGGCCCGAGCGGGAGTAGCGGGCTCGTCCGCTGATGGTGACCTCATTGGTCGCCCCATCGGTGCGCAGGCCGGTCACCCGGACGGTGGCACCGTCGTAGTCCACCGGGACCTCGAGCCCGTTGACCTGCACCGCATCGACCTCACCGTCGAGGAAGTCGATGCCGACCCGGTCGGTGGTGGAGGTGAACCGCAGCGTGGACCGGCTGGGGAAGGCCAGTTGCTCGGGGTCGACCGCGCCGGTGATGTCGAGCCACACCTCGATGGTGTCCAGATTGAGGTGCCGGCTGCGGTGCCGGGCGGTGTCACGAGTGAGGTTGGCCGTCATGCAACAAGACTAGGCCCCGCACCCGACCTGTTCGGTGGTGCGGGGCCTCACGTGCCTCGGAGGGCCGACACTCGGGCCGCCGAGAGGGCTCAGTCGTCGACGCCGACCATGATGCTGGAGGCCTTGATGACGGCGTAGGCCTCGGCGCCCTCCTTGAGGCCGAGCTCGGCCACGGCGGCGTTGGTGATCGAGGAGGTGATCACCAGGCCCGGGGCCACCTCGATCTGGACGATGGAGTTGACCGCGCCGGCCTCGATGCCGACGACGGTGCCCTTGAGCTGGTTGCGAGCGCTGAGCTTCATGAACTTCACCTTTTCACGGTGGAACAATGTCTTGACAACCACCCACAATATCGCCCGGGAATCGGTGCGACAATTGCCCCACAAAGTCCCCGGCAGCGATTTACGGAATACCCGCCGGGAAATGTCCGCGGCTGACCCACCCGCCCCGCCGCAACCTCCGCAGGTGCGAGTGAGCCCCGGTTCGCCACCACTGCCGGACGAGGCCGGCCGAGGCGCTAGCGTGGTCCGCACCGGTGACCACAGCAGCGAAAGGGGTAGCGCGATGCTGGCCTACGAATACCAGGCAGACGGCGTGCTCAGACTGGTCGAGCGACCCGATCCGGTCGCGGACGAGGGCGAGTTGGTCGTCGAGGTCGCCGCCTGCGGCATCTGCGGCACCGACCTGAAGATCGCCCGCGGTGAGCACCGGCTCTACCCCCCGGGCACGGTGCGGGTGCCCGGCCACGAGGCGGTCGGCATCGTCACCCAGAACCGCAGCGGCCAGGAGCGTTTCACCCCCGGCACCCGCGTGGCCATCGCCCCGAACATTGCCTGCACCCGGTGCCGGCCGTGTCGGCGGGGGCTGGGGAACCTGTGCGAGAACTACACCTCGGTCGGGCTCACCTTCGACGGGGGATTTGCAGAGCGGGTGCGCATCCCGGCGGCCGGGGTGGCGGCCGGCAACGTGCTGGTCGTCCCCGATGGCCTCGACCTGGCAACGGCTGCGTTGACCGAACCGATCGCCGCGGTGGTGCGTGGGCTTCGTCCGCTGCAGGTCGGCCCCGAGGACACCCTGCTGGTCTGCGGGGCAGGCCCGATCGGGCTGATCGCGCTGCTGGTGGCCAAGCACCGCGGGGTCGGCCGGGTCATCGTCAGCCAGACCTCGGCCCCCCGGCGTGAACTCGCCGCCCACCTCGGGGCCGATGTCACCCTCGACCCCCGGGCCGGCGACCTGGCCGAGCAGGTCAGGGACCACACCGATGGCGCCGGGGCCGATGCCATCGTGGTGGCCACCCCGGTCGGTGAGGTCTTCGCCGATGCGTTACGGGCAGCCGCCAAGGGGGGCCGGGTGAACTTCTTCGCCGGGCTGCCCTCCGGCAGGGGCGTGGTCGGGTTGGACGCCAACCTGGTGCACTACGGCGAACTGGTCGTCACCGGGTCGACAGCCAACACCAACGCCGACAACCGTGAGGCCCTCGACCTGTTGGCCGCCGTGCCCGAGGTGTTCGCGCCGCTGCTGACCGGCAGTTACCCGATCGAGCAGGCCGGGGCGGCCTTCGAGGCGGCGAAGGCCGGTGAGAACCTGAAGGTGCTGCTCACCGGCCCCGCCGCCAGCTGACCCGGGCCCCGCTCAGGCCCGGGCCCGCTCAGGCCTGGGCGATGCCGTCGGCGATCGTCGCCAACAGGATCGACACCGAGATCGAACCGGGGTCGCGGTGACCGCGGGCCCGCTCCCCCAGTGACTTGGCTCGTCCGAAGGTGGCGATCATGTCAGCGGTCTCGGCAGAACCCTGCTCGGCCGCCTCGGCGGCGGCCCGGGCTGTGGCCTCGAGCCCGTCACCGACCGCAGCGCGGGCAGCCTCGGCCGCCGGGATCAGCGCATCGAGCATGGTCTTGTGACCGCGCTGTGCCTTCCCCCGTGTGGAGACCTGTTCAGCCGCGACCTCCAGCGCCTGGGCGTAACCCTCGGCGTCCAGCACCTCGGACTTCAGCACCTTCGCCGGGGCCCGGAACATCGTCCCGAAGATGACCCCGGACGCCCCGCCGCTGGTGCCGATCACGGCCGACCCCACGGTCTTGAAGGCGTCGCCGACGGTGCCCAGCTCAGCAGTGCCCAGGGCTTCCTGGCCTGCGCCGAAACCGTTGGCCATGCCCTGCCCGTGGTCACCGTCACCGGTGGCCCGGTCGGCCTCGCCCAGTTCCTCCTTGGCGTCGATGATGGCCTGGCAGGCCGCCAGCAGGACGGTCCTGACCTGTTCCTTGTCGAGTGAATCGGCCATCGCTCAGGCCTGGGTCCACGGCACCGACTCGCACGGAGCGGCGATCAGTTCGGCGATCTCGTCGGTGAGCTTCAGCAACGTCAACGAGAAGCCGGCCATGTCCTGGGAGGTGAACGGTGCGCCGATGTCGGTGCGTTCGACGGTGATGCCCTTCTCCTCCAGCAGCTGGGCGATGCGGCGGTAGACGATCAGCATCTCCATCTGGGTGGTGGCACCGAGGTTGTTCATCAGCACCGCAACCCGGTCACCGGACTCGAACGGCAGGTCGACGAGGATGCGGTTGAGCATGTTCTCGGCGATCTGGTCGGCGGTCTGCAGCTTGGTCCGCTCGACACCGACCTCACCGTGCACACCCAGGCCGATCTCGATCTCGTCGTCGCCGAGCTCGAAGGTGCGCTTGCCGGTGTCGGGCAGCACGCCGGCGCGCAGGGCGATGCCGATGGTGCGGGTGTTGAACTCGACCCGTTCGGTGACCTCAGCGGCCTCGTCCAACGACAGCCCCTTGGCGCAGGCGGCGCCGGCGGCCTTGACCACGTAGTAGGCGCCGCCGATGCCACGGCGACCCTCGCGGTCGTCGGTGGCAACGTCGTCACGCACGAGCACGGTGCGCGACTTCACCCCGTTGTCCTCGGCGTCCTCGGCACCCAGGTCGAAGTTGAGGATGTCACCGGCGTAGTTGCCGTAGACGATCAGCACACCGGCGCCGGCGTCGGCGGCCTCAATGGCCTCCTGCACGTGCTGCGGGGCGGGGGCGGCGAAGATGTTGCCCGAGACGCTGGCGTTGGCCAGGCCCGGTCCGACGAAGGCGCCGTACATGGGTTCGTGGCCCGAGCCGCCGCCGACGACCAGGCCGACCTTGCCCTGTTCGATCCTGGTGCTGCGCACCACCCGGGAGCCCGGGTCACGGGCCAGCAGGCCCTGCGAGATGGCGACGAGCCCATCGAGGGTTTCGTCGACCAGGTCCTCGGGCTTGTTCATGATTTTCTTGACTTGAGCCATGACTACCTCATCGTTGTCAGGGTGGCCGGGAGCACGCCTCACCAGCCCGCACGCGTGTGCGTGGTGTCATTCACGCTACCAGCCGACCCTTGTCCGCGGGAGGGCGGATGGCGAGGGAAATTCGACCCCACCGGGGGGCGATGTTCTCACTCGTCCAGCAACGCGGTGGCCGCCTCCACGAGCCGCTCCAGGCTGCCGCGGACGAAGCCGGCCGGCATGCCGTAGTAGCGGTGGGCGTCTGCGACCTCGTAGCCGCCCAGCGGGTACTCGGGTGCCGAGGGCAGGTAGCCGGGCACCCCGTCGCAGTAGCCCAGCACCATGGTCGGAGCCTCACGCTGCGCGGCCAGGTCCTCGGCGGCGGCCAGGAAGGGTTCCCCGGGCAGCGCGACCACCCGCAGCGACCCCCAGCCCAGCACGGTGACCCGGCCCGCCCAGCTGGTCGGGCAGTCGTCGGGCAGGCTGTCGGCCCACTCGGCCCACACCTGCAGCAGCGTGGCGTGCGGTGGGTCGTCGGCGAGTTCGGCACGCCAGCCCCGGGCCTGCTGGGCGACCCGGGCACGGTCGAGCTCGTCGAGGTCGAGGACGACCCGGCTGCTGCGCACCGGGGTCGGTGCCGGGGCCGACAGCAGGGTGGGTTCGGCGGCCAGCGCGGCCTCCGCGATGCGGTGGCCCACCCGGGCCGCTTCGGCGAAGGTGCGTTGCCCGGCACCGTGCAGGCTGTAGGAGGCCTCGGCGCTGTGCCCGGTGTTGATGTCGCCGGCGGCACCGGTCAGGAACAGGCAGACTCCCCCGCGGTCGGCCTCGACCCGCTGCCGCAAGGGGCCGACGTAATCGGCGCTGACCAGGGTGTTCGAGGCGTCGAGCACGACCGGGTGGCAGGGGTAGCTGACCACGGTCGCGACCCGGGCGCCGGTCAGGTCGTCGAAACTGACCAGGTGCACGGGCGGGTCGATCGAGGCGTCCAGGTGGCGCCGGTTGCGGGCCAGGTCGACCCCGTGGGCCACGGCGTGGGCGGCGGTGGCGGGGGTGGCCCCGGCGGCTGCCCGGGCCACGGTGGCCACCGCGGTCGCGACCATGGCTTCGCGCACCTCGGGGGCGTCCTCACCCACCCGGCCCCCGCCGACGCAGGGCCCGGCGTGGGTGTGGGTGGCCGCGACCACCACTTCGTCGACAGCTCCGGCGGCCAGGGCGGCCTCGCGCACCCGGGCGCAGGTGTCCTCGTGCAGGGTGCAGCAGTCGATCACCACGACAGCGACCCGGTCGACCACCAGTGCGCGCACCGTCATGGGGTCATGCACCCCGGTGGTGCCGCTGGCGCGGGCGGCATATCCCGCCATCGGGGTGCCCGGCGGCACCTCCACCTCACCGGTCGCGGCCCCGACGCGCGGCTGCCAGGTCATCACAGCACCCGCCCACCGGCGACGACCTCGACGACCTTGCCCTGCTCGTCGAGCAGGCACAGGTCAGCCCGTCCGCCGACGCGGAGCCGTCCCGGGCGGGTGCCGCCGAGCTCGGCCACGACTCGTCCGGGGGTGGTGGCCGCCAGGTCGATGACCCGGGCCAGGGAGAAGGGGGTGTTCGCCAGCGCCCAGACGACGCAGTCGGCGAGGTTCACAGCCGCGCCGGCAAGCAGTTCGGTGCCCACGTAGGACAGCCGACCGGTCGGGTCCAACTCGACCTCCCCGCCCACCGCGGTGCGGTAGCGACCCGGGGGTGAGCCGGCCAGTTCCACCGAGTCCGAGACCAGGAATGCGCGCCCCGGCCCGAGCGCTCGGACCATGGCGGTGAAGGTGTCGCCGGGCAGGTGGTGGCCGTCCCCGATCAACCCGCAGGTGAGCCGGTCGTCGGCCAGCTGGGTCCAGATCGGGTTGGGGTGGCGGGCCAGGGTGGCGAAGATGCCGTTGCCGAGGTGGGTCGACAGGCTGGCCCCGGCATCGACGGCGGCGCTGATCTGGTCGGGGGTGGCGTGCGTGTGGCCGATGGCGACCGCGACCCCGTCGGCGACCACGCGGGCCACCTGGTCGGGGGCATCGGGCTGGTGCGGTGAGACGGTGAGGTAGCCCACCGGCCCCTGCGCTGCCCAGCGGCGCACCTCAGCCGCGTCGAGCGGGCGGATGTGGGCGGGGTCGTGCACCCCCCGCGCACCGTCCTGGTCGGAGATGAACGGCCCCTCGACGTGCGCGAACGGGATCGCTGCCGCGATGTCGGGGTCGCACCGCGCCCGGGTGATCGCGGCCAGCCGGTCAATGACCTGCTCCTGCGAGCCGGTGATGACGGTGGGCACCCAGGTGGTGACCCCACGTGAACGCAGGGCCTCGGTGATTCCCACGATGTGCTCGGCTCCGGGGGTCTCGTGGTTGACGTCGAACCCGGCGTAGCCGTTGACCTGCAGGTCGACCAGCCCCGGCACGAGCCACGGCAGGTCACTGCCGCTGTGGCCACGACGTTCGACGGCGCCGATGGTGCCGCGTTCGAGCTGCACCCGGAGGACCTGGCCGGTGGCGGGGTCGCGGCCCTCGACGCGGCGACCCGAGGTGTGTGCACTCACCGTCCCAACATCCCATGCAATCGATTGCATGCCAATCCCCAACGGAAGATCGGCAGCGACATGGGACGCGCGAGGGGCCGCGGGCGGCGGTGGCAGCGCCGGGGGTCAGACCCGCGCGAGGAAGCGCTGGACCGAGGTGAAGAACGGACGACCGTCCAGGCTCGGGCTGGTCAGTTCTTCCATGTTGTGCTCGGGGTGCGGCATCAGACCGACCACGTTGCCACGCTCGTTGGTGATGCCGGCAATGTCGTTGGCCGAGCCGTTGGGGTTGCCGAGGTAGCGGAAGACGACCTGGTTGTTGTCCTCGAGCCGCTTGAGGGTCTCGGCGTCGGCGACGTAGTTGCCCTCGCCGTTCTTCAGGACGATGGTGATCTCCTGGTCCTGCTCGAAGTCGCAGGTCCAGGTGGTGTCGATCGACTCGACCCGCAGCCGCTGGTCACGGCAGATGAACTGGCGGGACTCGTTGCGGATCATCGCGCCGGGCAGCAGGTGTGATTCGCACAGCACCTGGAAGCCGTTGCAGATGCCCAGCACGGGCATGCCCTGGTTGGCGGCGTCGATGACCGAGCCCATCACCGGGCTGAACCGGCTGATCGCCCCGCAGCGCAGGTAGTCACCGTAGGAGAACCCGCCCGGCAGGATGACCGCATCCACCCCGCCCAGGTCGTCGGAGGCATGCCACAGCGGCACCGCCTCGGCCCCGGACAGGGTGACGGCGCGCAGGGCGTCGTGGTCGTCCAGCGAGCCCGGGAAGGTGACCACACCGATCCGGGTCATTGCTGCTGCTCCTCGACGCGCACGACGTACTGCTCGATGACGGTGTTGGCGAGCAGGCGTTCGGCGGCCTCACCGATGCGGGCCAGGACCTCGTCGGTGACCTCGCCTTCGACCTGCACCTCGAAGCGCTTGCCCTGGCGCACGGTCAGGCCCTCGAAGCCCAACCGGGTCAGGGCGCCGGTGACGGCCTTGCCCTGGGGGTCAAGGATCTCGGGTTTGGGCATGACATCGACAACTACGGTGGCCATGGGGCTGATCCTAGCGGTGGGCGCGGTGGGCGTGAACGATTGGCCGACCAGTCGGGCGTAGGCATCGAGGTAGCGCCGGCGGGTGGCGGTGACGACCTCGTCCGGCAGCGGCGGCGGGGGCTGGTCGCCGGCGCGGTCCCAGCCGGACTCGTGGACGAGCCAATCCCGCAGGAACTGCTTGTCGAAACTGTCCAGGCGTTCGCCGGGCTGCCAGGTCGCGGCATCCCAGAATCGGGACGAATCGGGGGTCAGCACCTCGTCGGCCAGCACGATCGTGCCGTCGGGGCGCAGCCCGAACTCGACCTTGGTGTCGGCCAGGATGATGCCGCGTTCGCGGGCAATCCCTTCCGCGCGGCGGTAGATCGCGAGCGTCAGGTCACGCAACTGCTCCCCCAGCTCGGGCCCGGTGACCTGCAGCATCTGCTCGTAGGTGATGTTCTCGTCGTGCTCACCCTGCTCGGCCTTGGTGGCGGGGGTGAAGATCGGCTCGGGCAGCCGGTCACCATCGACCAGCCCGTCGGGCAGCGGGATGCCGCAGACGGTGCGCGACTGCTGGTACTCGGCCCAGCCCGACCCGGTCAGGTAGCCGCGGGCGACGCACTCGACCGGGGCCATGCGCAGCTTCTCGACCACGACCGCGCGCCCGGCGACCCGGTCGGTGACACCGGCGGGCAGGGTGGTCGACAGGACGTGGTTGGGCACCAGGTCAGCCAGTTGCTCGAACCACCACTGGGACATCTGGGTCAGGATCGCCCCCTTGTCGGGGATGCCCGGGGTGAGCACGAAGTCATAGGCCGAGACCGCATCGGTGGCGACCATGAGCATGCGCTCGGTACCGGTCTGCGGGTCGGCGGGCAGCTCGTAGAGCTCACGCACCTTGCCGGAATGGATCAGGGGCAGGTCAAGCAGGGGCACGACCACAGGCTACCGGTCCCCCGCCCCGCCGGGGTCGGGCGCTCAGCGCACGGTCTCCACCTGCCCGGACTCGATGGACCGGTGTATGGCCTCCAGGGTGGCGATCACGTCACGCGAGCTGCGGGCGCTCACCAGTGGTTCACGACGCTCGATGACACAACTGGTCATCTCGTGCAGTGCCGCGGTGACCGCACCCAGTTGCTGGCCGTGCACGTCCATGCCGATCGAGGTGCGCGGGTAGGTGAAGGCCTCCCGGGTGGCCAGGTGCACCTGGTCGTCGACCCTCGGCAGTTGCACGACGCCCGACTCACCGACCACCTCGATGAACGAGTCGGTCATGGTGGGGAAGGTGTCGGGGTAGGTCCAGCAGCTCTCAAAGGTGGCGAACCCGCCGTTGCGGTAACGGACCAGCGCCTGGACCGAGTCCAAGGTGTCGATGCCCCTGGCCTGCAGCACCCCGGTGGCGGCCACCGCGTAGGCCGAGACCGGCTGGTCGTCCATGAACCAGTTGACCAGGTCGATGTCATGGCTCGACAGGAACCAGGCGCAGGTGGTGTCGGCGGCCCAGCCCAGCATCGTGGTCGGCACGAAGATGCGGTCGTTCTTGCGGGCATAGGCCATCCGGGGCCGGCCCAGCGCGCCGGAACGCAGCTGCTGGTGGGCCTGGGCATAGGCGGGGATCCAGCGGTGGTTGAAGCAGGTCATCAACACCCGCCCGGCCTCCTCGGCCACCGCGATCAGGGAGTCGGCCTCGGCCAGCGAGGTGGTCAGCGGTTTCTCGACGAAGACGTCCTTGCCGGCGGCGATGGCGTCAGCGCAGATGGTGTGGTGCAGGTTGTCGGGGGTGGCCACCGTGACGTAGCGGATCGACGGGTCGTCGAGCAGCCGGCGGTAGTCATCGGTGGCGTACCCGCCGTAGCGGGAGCTCAGCTCGTGGGCCGAGTCCAACGGGATCCCGGCCACACCCACCAGGGTGGCACGCGGGTCCATCCGCAAGGAGGCGGCGTGGCTGCGTCCCATGATGCCGGCGCCGATGATGCCGACGCCGACCTGTTCGTGCTCTGCTGTGGGTGCCATTACAGCCACCTGACCCTTCTGCGGTAGCGCTCGATGAACCCGGCCATGTGTTCGTCGCCGCCGGGGGCGTTGCCGCTGCGCCAGATGGTGGGTTCGTGGCCCTGTTCGGCCACGATGGCGATGGCCGTGGCCATGACGGCGTTGATGGCATAGGCATTGGCGAACGTCGAGACCGCCCCGGTGCGCTCACCCACCCCGTCGACCTGCACCAGGGCATCACCGATCGGCACCCTGGTGTCGACATGCACGTCAACCAGGTCGTGCAGGTTGCCCCCGTCGGGGTGCCGCGCCGGGTGGTCGGCGGCAGTGTTCTCGGCGTGCACCCGCGACGAGATGCCGATGGTGGTGACCCCATGCTCCCGGCACCAGCGGGCGGCCTCGATGAGGGCGGTGTTGATGCCGTAGGCGTTGACCAGCACCAGCAGGTCGCCGGGGCGCAGGTTGTCCTGCATCACCACGGTGGCGTAGCCGGGGGTCCGTTCCATGGCCATCGACCGCAGGGCCCCGGACGACAGCAGGGTACCCTCGTCGAGCAGGGCACTGATGTTGGCCAGTCCCCCGGCCCGGAAGAACACCTCCTGGGCGGCGAGGTTGGAATGGCCGCCGGGGCCGTAGACGTGGACCAGTTCGTCGGCGAGTACCTTGCCGGCGACCAGTTGCCCGGCCCGGGCGACGGCCCCGGCCTGGCTGGCACGGATGCCGTCCAGGTGCTCGACCACCGCCAGGAGGTAGCCGGTCAGGATGTCGGTGGCGACCTGTTCGGCGTTCATTGCCGCTCCCCCAGCAGGGCTGCCGCCTCGGCATCGAGGTGCACGTGCAGGTCGGGGTGGTGGCGCAGCGCCGAGGCCGGGCACTGCGGTCCGACGGGCCCAGTCAGCATGTCCTTCACGGCCTGCGCCTTCGCCGCACCCAGCGCCGACAACAGGCAGGTGCGACTGCCGAGCAGGGTGGGCAGCGTGACGGTCAGGGCCTGCTGGGGCACTGATGCCAGGTCATCGAAGAGCCCCTCGTCCACCTGCTGCTGGCGTGAGGCGACCTCCAGGTCGATCAACCGGACCGGCCGGGGGTCGTCGAAGTCGGTGTCGCCGGGTTCGTTGAAGGCGAGGTGGCCGTTGACGCCGACCCCCACGAAGGCCAGGTCGAAGGGCTGGGCGGCCTGCACCAGGGCGCCGTAGCGCTCGGCCTCGGCCACCGGGTCGTCCGCCTGGCTGTCGAGGGCGTGGAACCGGGCGTAGGGCACCGCGTCGAGTCGCTCGAGCAGCCAGCGCGCGAACAGCTGGGGGGCCTGCGGCGGCAGTCCGACGTAGTCGTCCATGTGGAACAGGGTCACCCGGTCCCAGGGCAGGTCGGTCATGGCGACCAGTGCCTCCAGCAGGGGGGCCTGGGATGGCGCCGCGGCCAGCATCAGGGTGCAACTGCCGCGCTGGTCGACGGCCTGGCTGATCGCGGCGGCGGCGAGGTTGGCCGCTGCCCGCCCGAGGTCCTCGTGGCTGTCGAAGACATGCAGCCGGTCGGCGCCGATGCCCGGGTCACTGGATGGGGGATTCACGGTGGTTCTCCTGACTGGAAGGGGCTCGGACCAGGCATGCCACCTGGTGCGCAGGGTCGGTGGGCACCAGGAGGGGGTCGATGTCGGTGCAGTCGGCCACCCGCAGCCGGCAGCGGGGTTCGAAGCGGCACCCGGAATGGGTCAGCGCACCGCGGGACTGCTCGGTGGCGAGTTGTTTGTGCTGGTCGCTGCTGTCCGGACGTCCCAGCTCGGGCACCGCGGCGATCATGCCCTCGGTGTAGGGGTGGACCGGGTGGGCGAGGACCTGCTCGGCGGGACCGGTTTCGACGATGCGGCCCAGGTACATGACCGCGACCCGGTGGGAGATGTAGCGCACCACCGCCATGTCATGGCTGATGAACAGGTACGACAAGCCGCGGGCCTGCTGCAGCCGTTTGAGCAGGTTCAGGATCTGGGCCTGCACCGAGACATCGAGGGCCGAGACCGGTTCGTCGAGCACCAGCACCTGCGGGTCGACCGACAGGGCGCGGGCGATGCCGACGCGCTGCAGTTGCCCACCAGACAGCTCACCGGGCAACCGGTCGAGCATGTTCTTGTTGAGGCCGACCTCTTCGAACAGGGCGGCCACCCGCTCGCGGCGCTCCCGCGCCGGCACCCCGCGCACCCGCAGTGGTTCGGCGGCATTGGCAGCCACGCTCAGGCTGGGGTTCAGTGCGGTGTAGGGGTCCTGGAAGACGACCTGGACGTTGTCGCGCAGGCCGTTCAGCCCGCGGCGGCCCACCTTGGTGATGTCCTGCCCGTCGAACAGGATCTCGCCGGAGGTGGTGTCGGTGAGCCGGACCATGGCGTGGGCCAGGGTCGACTTGCCCGACCCGGACTCGCCGACGACGCCGAGGGTTTCGCCGGGTCGTAGCTCGACGTCGACCTCGTCCACCGCGACCAGCGGCTTGGAGCGACGTGAGAGCCGCAGCCCCTTGCGCCCGAACTCCACCTTGACCGAGCGACCGCTCAGCAGTGGCTCACCCGTGGCTTCGTCCGCCGTGTGTTCGGGGCCGGCGTGGCTGTCGTGGGTTTGCGCGAAGGCGACCTGCCCGGCGAAGTGGCAGGCGGTGAGACGGCCGTCGTGGTCCTCGAGCGGAGGGGTGACCTGGTGGCAGAGGTCCTTGTCCTTGCCAATCGGGCAGCGGGCCGCGAACGGGCACCCCTCCCCCAGCGTGGCGGGGTCGGGCGGACTGCCCGGGATCGGCACCAGTGCGGCGTCCGATTCCAGGCTGGGGTGGCAGCTCAGCAGGCCCTGGGTGTAGGGGTGGCGCGGGTCGGCCAGCACCTCGCTGGTCAGCCCCGCCTCCATCACCCGCCCGCCGTACATCACGACGATGCGGCGGGTGTTCTCGGCCACCACGCCGAGGTCGTGGGTGATCAGGACGAAGGCGCCCTGCAGGTCATTGGCGACCTCGTGGAGCAGCTTCAGCAACTGCGCCTGGATGGTCACGTCGACGGCGGTGGTGGGCTCATCGGCCACCAGCAGCCGGGGTTTGTTGGCGATCGCCATGGCGATCATCACCCGCTGGCACATGCCACCGGAGAACTCGTGCGGGTACTGGCCGGCGCGCCGTTCCGGGTCGGTGATGCCCACCCGGTCAAGCAGGTCGACTGCCTTGGCGCGAGCCTCTGCACGCCCCAGCCCGGGGTCGTGGATGCGCAACGCCTCGGCGATCTGCGCCCCGACCGACATGACGGGGTCGAGGGCGGTGATGGGGTTCTGGAAGACCATGGCCATCTGCTTGCCGAGCAGGCCACGGCGTTGCTTGGCGGGCAGGTCGACCAGGTCTCGTCCGTCGAGCCGCACGGCCCCGTCGATCACGGCACTGGGGCCGAGCAGCCCCAGTGCCGCCAGGAACGACACGCTCTTGCCGGAGCCCGATTCACCGACCACCCCCACCGAGTCGCCGGCCTCCACCCGCAGGGAGACGCCGCGCACGGCCCTCACCTGCGCGTCCCCCGAGGGGAAAGAGACGCGCAGGTCTTCGAGTTCGAACAGGGGCTGGTCGGTCATCGGCCTTCCTCAGAACTTGGCATCGGCGAGCAGCAGGGCGTTCTGGTGGTCGCGACCGACCCCCGTCAACTCCTTCTTGAACATGTAGAGCTGCGGCACGTAGTAGGCGCCGATCGCCCAGCCCTCGTCGACGATGACGTCGTTGAGCTTCTTGTACGCCTCGGCCTGGCCGGCCTCGTCCAGTTCACCGGTGAGGGCCTGGATCGCCTCGACGTAGGGCTGGGGCGGGGTGCCGTCGGGCCACAGCGGGTTGTTCGAGAGCCGGAACAGGCTGTTCTGGGTGATGCGTGGCAGGCTCAACTGCCCGCCGCCCATCTGGCCCAGCACGACACCGAAGTCGCCGGCGACCAACCGGTCCTGGAAGCTGGCCGCATCGACCTGTTCGATGTCCAGGTTGAAACCGACCTCCTGCAGGCTGGACTGGATGATCTGCATCACCGAGATGCTGATCGGGTCGGAGCCGTTGACCATGGCCTTGCCGGACTTCTGGGAGACGCCGCTGATCAGCTCCCGTGCCCGGTCGAGGTCGTAGGCGACGGCATCGTCGTAGGACGAGTCCTGGGCCGGCGAGTTCGGCCCCCACGGCAGGGCGGCGGCGCCACCGAACCCGAAGAGCACGTCGTTGACGATGCGCTCGCGGTCGATCACGTGCCACAGCGCCCGGCGCAGGTTCTTGTCGGTGAACGGGGCGGTCTTGGCCGCGACCCGCAGCAGCATGGTGGCCGAACCCGGGTAGCTGTCCAGGTAGTTGAACTGCTCGCGCAGGCGCTGGCCGTCACGCGGCGGCACGTAGACGGCCAGGTCGAGCGCCCCCGATTCGAGGCCCGACGTGAGCGCCCGGGTGTCGGTGAAGATCCGCAGCTCGATGCGCTGGGTTTCGACCTCACCGCCGTACCAGTCCGGGTTCGCCTCCAGGACGAGGCTCTGGCCGGGCTGGCGTTCCGCGAGGCGGTAGGGGCCGGCGCTGGCCGGTTCGGTGGCCAGCCCGTCGGCGGAGTTGCGGTCGGAGTCGACGATCGGCTGGCCGACCAGCAGGTCCTCGATCAGGCTGGTGGCGGTGGGGCCGGTGAACTTGAGTTCGACGACCCCCTCACCGGGGGTGCTGACCGAGTCGATGATCTGGGATGGGCTGGCCAGGTTGAACCCCGTCTCGGGGTTCTTGGCGCGTTCGAAGGCGAACACGACGTCTTCGGCGGTCATCTTCTTGCCGGTGGTGAAGGTGACGTCGTCACGCAGGGTGAGCGTGCAGGAGGTGTTGTCGGCAGAGATGTCGTAGCCCTCCAGCAGGTCGAGCTGGGGCTTGAGGTCTTCGTCGTAGTTGAGCAGCCACCCATTCAGCAGCCGCAGCACGATGATGGCGTTGGTGGTCTGGGCGTAGGGGTCGAAGTTGAGCACGTCGACCGCCGAGCCGACGACGATGGTGTCGCGGCCCTCGGCTCCACCGGACTCGTCGTCACTGCAGGCTGTGAGCATGGGCCCGGCCACGGCGGCGCCGCCGGCCAGGGTCATCAGGTTGAGTAGTCGGCGTCGCGACATGTTGATGGTCATGGGAGGACTCCTTCGGGGGTCATGAGACACGGACGCGGGGATCGAGGACCGCGTACAGCAGGTCGACGAACATGTTGATGAACACGAAACAGACCACGACGAGCAGCAACGAGCCCTGCACGACGGGGTAGTCACGAGCAACGACCGAGGTGAACACCAGTCGGCCGAGACCGGGGTAGTTGAAGATGGATTCGGTGACGACGGTGCCGCCGACGAAGCCGCCGAGTTGCAGCCCGACGACGGTGACGATGGGCACCAGGGCATTGCGCAGGGCATGGTGGGTCACCACCCGCCACTCCGGGGCACCCTTGGCCCGGACGACCCGGATGTACGGCTCGTGCAGGGCATCCCAGACAGCACTGCGGACGAACCTGAGCAGCACGGCTGCCATGAACAGGCCCAGGGTCAGGGCGGGCAGGGCGGAGTTGCGGATCGCCCTGCCGGGGTCCTCGAAGAAGGGGACGTAGTCGGAATAGGTAGCGAACCACCCCAGTTCCAGCCCCAGCAGCCAGATGAACATGATGCCCAGCCAGAAGCTCGGGGTGGCGAGCAGCACCACCTGCACCACCGAGGTCACCCGGGCGACCACGCTCTTCGGACGCAGGGCCGCGTAGGTGCCCAACGGGATCGCCAGCACCAACCCGATGACCAGGGTGAACCCGATCAGTTGCACGGTCGCGACGAAGCGGGTGCTGAGCAGGTCGATCACGGGCACCTGGAAGGCGAGCGAGGTGCCCAGGTCACCCTGGACCGCATTGCCCAGCCACTTCAGGTACTGGACCACGACCGGCTGGTCGAGACCCAACCGGGCCCGCACCTGGGCCAGCTGCTCGGGGGTGGCATTCGGGCCGGCGATGGTGGTCTCCGGGCTGCCGGGGACGGCGTAGATGATGAAGAACACCGCCACCGATGACAGGAACATGGTGACCAGCAGCTGCAGGAACCGCTTGGCGAGGTAACGAACCATCAGGCCACCACCGCCGATCGACGGGCGGCAGCACCGAACTGCCGCTGCAGGCCACTGCCGAGCAGGTCGAGGGCAACCACGACCACGGTGATCACCAGGCCGATGGCCAGCGCGTACCAGGGGGCGATGAACAGGTTGTCATTGCCGGCGGCGAGCATCGCGCCCAGCGCCGGGTTGGGCGGCGGCAGACCCAGACCGAGGAAGCTCAACCCCGACTCGGTCAGCACGGCCGTCGAGGCGGCCACCACGAACTGCACGGCGGCCCCGCCGAGCGAGTTGGGCAGCACGGTGCGGGCCATGATGTCCGGCGTACTGGCACCTGCGGCGCGTTGGGCGGTCACGTAGCCCCGTTCACGGATGCTGATCACCGCCGCGCGGGTCAACCGGGCATAGGGCGGCACGCCCACCACGGTGAGCGCGATGATCAGCGGGACGAGACCGCCACCCATCACGGCGACCATGACAACGGCCAGCAGCATGGCGGGGAAGGCCAGCACCATGTCCATCAGCCGCATCACGACTGCGTCGACCCAGCCACCGAGGTAGCCGGCGATCAGGCCCAGGAACACCCCCACCAGCCCGGCCAGCACCGCGGTGGCGACCGCCACCAGCAGGGAGGCCCGCAGCCCGTGCAGCACGCGGGAGAAGACGTCTCGGCCCAGTTCATCAGTGCCGAAGGGGTGCGACAGTGAGGGTTGTTGCAGGATGCCGAAGGACTGGTCGAGCGGGGCGTGGGGGGCGATCCAGGGCGCCAACAGGCTCGACAGCAGCAGCACGGCCATCAGACCGGCCCCGAGCGTGCCGGCCCGACTGCCCCTGAACCCGGCGCTACGTCGTACGGTGGACCCGCGTGATGGCACCCAGCACCTCCCCATGTGAGACCTCTGGCTGCAACTGCTGTGCAACCGATTGCATCAATCTAGGCAGGCAATGACACGCAGGTCAATGGTGTTGTCGAAATCGTGACCTGGGTCACCGGTCGCGGTGGTCGACCCACCGCGACGTGGTGCCGCGCACCGTCAGCGCAGAGCGGTGCGCCACCACCTGGGGAGCGGCCTGCGGGTCCTGCAGTCGCGCCCACATCAGGTCCACGGCCGTGGAGCCCAACTGCGCAACCGGCACGGTGATCGTGGTCAGCTGCGGGGTCAGCATCGCCGCGAAGGGCACGTCGTCGCAGCCGACCAGGCTGAAGTCCCCCGGCACGCTGAACCCCATCTCGGCCAGCCCGGCGATGACCCCGCAGGCCATCACGTCGTCGAAGACCAGCGCCGCCCGCGCGCCGGAGCGGGCCACCACCGGGGCGGACGCCCGGCCGGCATCGAAGGTCGCTTCGAAATGACCGACACTGACGATCTCGACCCCCAGCTCGGCCGCGGCGGCCGCCACGGCCGCCGAGCGGCGTTGCCCCGACCAGGACCGCTGGGGGCCCTCCACCAGGGCGATCCGGGGGTGCCCCAGTGCGCTGAGGTGCCCCACCGCGGCGAACAGGGCGTCGTCGTCGTCGCAGTAGGTCGCCGACATGCCGGGGTGGGTGCGATTGATGAAGGTCACCGGGGTCGAGGCGGCTGCGGCGACCAGGGATTCCACCGGGGAACGGGGCGAGGCCATGATGAAGGCGTCGACCTGCTGGCGCACCTGGGCCACCAGCCGCTCCTCGCTGCGCACCGCTTCACCCGAGTCGATGAACATGACCTCCATGCCGTAGGAGGCCGCCATCCACCGCAGGCTGCGCAGCAGTGGCGGGAAGAAGGGGTTGGTGATGTCGGGCACGAGTACCCCGAGCAGGCCGGTGCGGCCGGTGGCCAGGCTCCGGGCGGCCGCGTGCGGGTGGTAGTCGACCTCGGCGGCAGCCTTCAGGATCCGCTCGCGCACCTCGGGACGCACCTTTTCCGGGCGTGAGAACGCACGAGAGACCGTCGACGGCGAGAGTTGCAACTGCGCCGCCAACGAGTAGATCGTGGGCCGACTCATCGGTGCCCCCTTGCGGTGCCTGCCAGATGCTTACATAATGACGGTGAATGCCACCGGTTGCAAGAGCGCGGGACGGGGATGGGAATGCTGGACGCGGACGACACCTTGAGCGGCAACCCGGCGCGGACCGGCACGGCCACAGACCACGGCGGCGACACGACCGGTCGACTTGCGCGGATCGGGGAGCAGGCCCGTTGGCACCTCATGGAAGAAATCATCCCATTCTGGTTCCCCCAAGCGGTGGACCGTGGGCGCGGCGGGTACTACACCTGCTACGACAACCGCGGACGGTTCAGCTCCGACCGCAAGTACACCTGGTCGCAGGGCCGATTCGTCTCAGTCTGTGCCGGCCTGGCGGAGGCCGGCCGCGCGGGGCTGCTGCAGGTCGACGCCGACCAGCTGCTCACCGATGCCCGACAGGGGGCCGAGTTCGTCCGTGACCACGCCCTGCGCGAGGACGACACCACCCACTACGTGCTCGACGGTGACGGTGTCCCCATTGACACCGGGGAGCGCAGCTTCTACGCCGACTGCTTCGCCGCCATCGGCTTCGCCGGACTGGCCCGGGTCGCCCGGGATGTCGACTGGCTGGAGCTGGCTCGTCGGGTCACCGACACCGCCTGGCGCACTGCCGGCGCTCGCGAGGTTCCCACTGCCCCCTACCAATTGCCCGCGGACATCAAGGCCTTCGGCGTGCACATGATCCTGCTCAACCTCGAGCTCGACATCGCCCGGGCCCGCACCGCCCTCGGCCTGCCGGACGACCCCGAACACCTGCAGCGTGCGGTCGCCGGGGTGATGTCGATGGCCCGGGCGTCGGGCACCTTCACCGAGGTGCGCGGCGAGTACCTGGCCGACGACCTGCTGCTGACCACCCACCAGACCCCCGGCCACGCGCTGGAAGGACTGTGGATGCTGGCCGGGGCAGGCACGGCGCTGGGCGCCCCGGGACTCGACCAACTGGCCGACCGGGCGGTGGCCCTGTGCGAGCTGGGCCACGACCGTGAACACGGGGGCCTGTTCCGCTATGTCCACCACGATGGCGGACCGCCACGGGGTCGCCTGACCGGGCTGCCGTACGAGAACCTCGTGCTGCGCACCTGGGACACGAAGCTGTGGTGGGTCCACTCCGAGGCCAGCTGGACCCTCACCCTGCTGGCCGAGCACACCCGCCGCGACGACCTCGCCCGGTGGCGTGACGAGATCTGGGACTACACCCGCACCACCTTCCCGGCCCGCGGCGAGGGCGAGGAGTGGATCCAGGTCCGCGACCGGCAGGGCGCTCCGCTGGACACCGTGGTGGCACTCCCGCTGAAGGACCCCTACCACGTGACCCGCAACCTCCTCCAACTGGTCACCCTGGCGGCACCACGGACCGCTGCCACCCCATGACCGATTTCCCCCCACCGGCACCACTGCCCCACAACGACAAGGACCAGACACAGTGAAGATCGCCATTCTCGGACTCGGCCTGATGGGCAGTTTCTACGCCCGCATTCTGGCCGACAGGCTCGGACCAGCCAACGTCATCGGGGTCGAGCTCGACACCGAACGGGCCGAAGCTGTTGCCCGGCAGACCGGTATCACCACCACCGATGACTGGCGTGGCTTGCTGGGCCAGGTCGATGCCGTGGCCGTGACGCTGCCCGACCACCTGCATGTCGCGCCCACGGTCGCATTCCTGCAGGAGGGCGCCTATGTGCTCGTCGAGAAGCCGCTGGCCACCAGCACCGAGGACTGTGAGCTGGTCCTCAAGGCCCAGGTGGCCCCGGGTCGGCTCATGGTCGGCCAATTGTTGCGCTTCGACCCCCGCACCCAGGAACTCAAACGACGACTGGACGCCGGTGAGTTCGGTCCCCTGCGCTACGTCAAAGTCTGGCGCGCCAACCCGACCTCCGGCGCCGCCAGGGTGGGCACCCGCGTGGGCGTGAGCGCCTTCCTGGGTGTGCACGACCTCGACCTGCTGATGTGGCTGACCGGGCGTGATGTGGTCTCGGCCAACGCTTCCGGACGCAAGATCTTCGGGGACCACTGGGACATCTCGGTGGCCTGCCTGGAGCTCGACGGTGGGCTGTTCGCCCAGGTGGAGAACCATTGGCTCATCCATCCTGCCGCCCAGCGCAGCTGCCTGGCCGGGGTGGAGGTCTTCGGTGAAGCCGGCCAGGCGCTGCTCGACCTGTCCACCCAGGAACTGGAGGTGGTCAGCGACTCGGCCCCGATCACCAGGCGGGTCGACACGCACAACTGGACCTTCGACGAGGCCATGTCCGGGGGGAACCTGCGCCGCGAGCTGGAAGCCTTCGTCCGGGCCGTCGAACGCGGTGAGCCCTGCCCGGTGCCCGGCGAGGAGGGCGCCCGCGCAGTGCGCGCAGTGGAGCTGGTCGAGCAGTCCTTGGCGCACAACAGCTGAGTCAGGGTGTTGACTGGGGTCATGGAATATCGCTTTCTTGGCGCCTCAGGCATGCAGGTCACTGAAATCACTTACGGCAACTGGCTGACCCACGGGTCGCAGGTGGAGAACGACACCGCGACGGCCTGTGTGCACGCCGCCCTCGATGCCGGGATCACCACCTTCGACACGGCTGACGTCTACGCCAACACGGTGGCCGAGTCCGTGCTGGGCGAGGCCCTGAAGGGCCAGCGGCGCGAGTCGCTGGAGATCTTCACCAAGGTTCACGGCGCGATCGGCCCCAAGGGGCCCAACGACCGGGGGCTGAGCCGCAAGCACATCATGGAGGCCATCAACGGGTCACTGACCCGCCTGCAGACCGACTATGTCGACCTCTACCAGGCCCACCGCTACGACCACTCCACCCCGCTCGAGGAAACCATCGGCGCCTTCGCCGACATCGTGCGGCAGGGCAAGGCCATCTACATCGGCGTCTCGGAATGGACCGCAGCCCAGTTGCGCGCCGGGCAGCACCTGGCCCGCCAGGCCGGTTTCGCGCTGGTGTCGAACCAGCCCGAGTACAACATGATCCACCGGGTCATCGAGACCGAGGTGATCCCGGCCTCGGTCGACCTGGGCATCGGCCAGGTGGTCTGGTCACCCATCGCGCAGGGCACACTGACGGGCAAGTACCTGCCCGGGCAGCCGGCGCCGGCCGGGTCGCGGGCCACCGACGAGAAGGGTGGCCAGCGGATGGTGGACTCCTGGTTGAAGAACGAGGCGCTGCTGGTGGCGGTGCAGGACCTGCGCCCGATCGCCGCCGAGCTGGGCCTGACCATGGCCCAGTTGGCGATCGCCTGGGTGCTGCAGAACAAGTACGTCTCCAGTGCGCTGGTCGGGGCCAGCCGCCCCGAGCAGATCACCGAGAACGCCAAGGCCTCCGGGGTGCAGATTCCCGACGAGTTGATGGTGCGCATCGATGAGGTGCTGGCCGGCCACATCGTGACCGACCCGTCGCTGACCGCCGGACGAAGCCCCGCCAGCCTGCGGACCTGGTGAGCGATCCTGGGTGCCCCGGCTCAGCCCGGGCACCCAAGCGGGGTGGGGCCGACCTCAGTCCTCGTCGTCGCCCTCGTCCCAGCTCGCGTCAACCTCCGCGCTCGTCGTCCCAGCCTCCTGGGCAGCGACCTGCTGCTCCTCGGCGACGACCGTGTCGTGCTGCGGGGCCCCGGGCGAAGGTGAGACCGGGGACGCCGGTTCGGGCTGGGCGCTCGGACCGGGTTCGGGTGCCGCCCCGGGCGGGGGGGCCTGCCTGAATTTGGTGGGCGGCAGCCACGTGGCAGCCGGCTTCCAGCGGTAGCCGAAGCGCGCCGGGACACCCTCGTCCTCGTCCTGGGGGTGGGTGAAGCCGGCTTCTTCGAGGTCTTCGGCGAGTTCGTCGGCCAGGGCGTGGTCGGAATCCCACAGGCCGAGGCGGTAGGCGGTGCGGGAGACCATGTGCGCCGAGACCGGGGCGGTCATGATCTGGAAGGCCACGATCAGGGTACCCAGCAGGGTGACCTGCCACGACCACATCCGCAGCGCGACCCCGGTCAGGATCAGGATCAGGCCGAAGACCTGCGGCTTGGTGGCCGCGTGCAGTCGGGTGATGACGTCCGGGAAGCGGACGATGCCGACCGCCCCCGAGAGGCAGAAGAAGGTCCCGGCCAGCACGAAGACGGCGGCCACCACGTCGATCACTTCCGTCACTGTTGGGCACCTCCGTCGCGACGCTCAGCGCTCTCGTTCTCGCGTTGGCGGCGTTCCCGCAGCGTCTGGATGTGATCAGACCTGTTCGAGATCAGCCGGGCCATGCCCACGGCGGCGGTGAAACCGAGCAGCGAGAGCACCAGCAGCACCGGCACCCCGAGCTCATTGCCGGAGGTGACCGTGTACAGCCCGGTGGCGCCGATCAGGATGGCGATCATCACGTCGGAGGCGACCGAACGGTCGAGGCTGGTGGGCCCGACCGCCATGCGGTAGAGCGCGAAACCGGCCGAGACCAGCAGCATCACCAGTGCCGCCGCGTGCAGGATCGTGGTGGCGAGACTCATGCCTGGTCCCCCGCCCCGGTCGTCGGACGGGCAGCCTTGGGCGCACGCTCGAGTTCTGCCGCGCGCTCCTCGCGGCGCTCCTCGGTAGCGCGCAGTTCAGCGTTCGAGGCGAAGGCCCCGAGGATCAGGCTCTCCTCGCGCAGGGCGTGGCGCTTCTCGTCCTTCAGCTTGTCGAGCGAGGTGTCGAACAGGTGCAGGTAGAGAGTGCGGGTCTTGCGCCGGGCGTCGATGACCACCGACCCGGGCACGATGGTCAGGATGCTGCCGGTGCCGACCTGGTACAGGTCGTTGTTGGAGTTCAACCTGACCGCGATGATGGCCGTGCGCAGCTGCGGGTCACGGCTGAAGGCGTAGCGGGCCAGGCGCACCGAGGCGCTGGCCAGTTCCCACAGCAGGATCACGACGAGCTTGACCAGGCCGAACGGACGAAGTCGTCCGCTCCACTCGATGCTGGGCAGCGGGAAGACGATCAGGATCAGCAGCCCGATCAGGAAACCGCTGACCAGGGTCAGCAGCGAGGCGTTGCCGTTCAGCATCACCCAGACGAGGGTGAGCAGGACCAGGTTCGCCCATTGGCCGCGCAGCCGGAACTTGCGGCGGGTGGCAGCGGACTTCTCGAAACTCATCGGCCCTCCAGGACAGCTCGGGCGTAGTCACCATCGGTCAGGGCAATGGCAGCCTGCTGGCAGTAGTCGTACAGCGGGCCCGCGAAGATGGTCAGGGCCAGGGTGAGCGCGATCATGCCGATCGCGGCGCCCACCATGACGGCCGGCATCTTGCCGGGCAGCAGGTCTTCACCGTCGTCCTGGTCGGGGGCGACCAACTCGGGTTCACCCCAGAACGCGCGGTTCCAGGCCTTGGCGATGGCATAGAGGGTCAGCAGGCTGGTGACCAGCGCCGCGGCGACCAGGGTCCAGCCCCATCCCCCACCGATTTCGAGGCTGGCCTGGATCAACCCGAGTTTGCCGATGAACCCGCTGAACGGTGGGATGCCCGACAGGTTCATCGCGGGGACGAAGAACAGTGTCGCGAGCAGCGGCGAAACAGCCACCAGGCCGGAGACCCGTTCCAGCGAGGTCGACCCGGCGACCCGGCCGACCAGGGCCACCACCAGGAACAACGTGGTCTGGATGGTGATGTGGTGGCTGGTGTAGTAGATGGTCGCCGCCAGCCCGTCCACCGTGGCCAGGCCGATGCCCAGCAGCATGTAGCCGATGTGGCTGACCAGCGTGAACGACAACATACGTTTCAGTTCCGACTGGGCGATGGCGCCGAAGATGCCGACCAGCATGCTGGCCGCGGCCAGCACCAGCAGCAACTCGGTCATCGGGCGGTGCGGGAACAGCAGGGTCTGGGTGCGCAGGATCGCGTAGACGCCCACCTTGGTGAGCAGGCCCGCGAACACCGCGGTGACCGGCGCAGGTGCGGTCGGGTAGGAGTCAGGCAGCCACGCCTGCAGCGGGAAGATGGCGGCCTTCAACCCGAAGATCGTCAGCATCAGGGCCTGGATCATCATCTGCACGTCGGCGGGCAGCGACGGGATGCGCTGGGCCAACTGGGCCAGGTTGACGGTGCCGACCGCCGAGTAGACCGTCGCCAGCAGGATCAGGAACAGCGCCGAGGAGACCAGGTTCACCACGACGTAGATCGAGGCGGCGCGGATGCGGGGACGGGTCGCCCCCATCGTGAGCAGCACGTAGGAGGCGAACAGCAGGATCTCGAAGCCGACGAACAGGTTGAACAGGTCACCGGCCAGGAAGGCGTTGGACACCCCCGAGCACAGCAGCAGGAAGGTGGGGTGGAAGATCGACACCGGGGTTTCCTGGCGGATCTCCTCCTCGTCCTGGCCCCCCGAGAACACCAGCACGCCCAGCGTCACCAGCGAGGCCACCAGCAGCATCAACGCCGACAACCGGTCGGCGACCAGGGCGATGCCGGCGGTGCCCGGCCAGGCGCCGAACCACAGCACCAGCGCCCCCTGGGTGTGGGCGGTGAGTGCCAACAGGCCCACCACGGCGACCACACCGACCAGCACCATGATCGAGATCAGGCGTTGGAGGCGGGGACGACGGCCCACGATGAGGGTGAGGGCGGCGCCGACCATCGGCAGCAGCACCGGCAGGGGCAACAGGTTGTTCATTCGCTCACCATGTCTTCCCCGGTGTCCTGGAAGCGGGCTTCCTCGTAGGTGCTGGAAACCTGGTCCTTCTCGGCGAGCGCGCGAATGCGGGCATCCTCCCGGTCGTCCTGCACTTCGTCATGGCCGAAGAGCTGGAAGCTGCGGTAGGCCATCGTCATCACGAATGCGGCGACGGCCATGTTGATCACGATGGCGGTGAGCACCATCGCCTGTGGAAGCGGGTCGGTCTGCTCGGCAGGGTCTCCTCGTCCGACGAACGAGGGGATCCCGGCAGGACCGGCGGCCACCAGGAACAGCAGGTTGACGCCGTTGCCCATCACGATGACGCCCATCAGGATGCGCGACAACGAGCGTTCGGTGAGCAGGTAGACCCCGCAGGCCACCAGGACGCCGGCGACGATCGCCAGGGTGAGGTTGGGGCTCATCGCAACTCACCTGCCCGGACGGTGACGGTCGACCGCGGACGAGGGATCGGGGCACGGTGTTCGCTGGCCTGCACGTCGATGCCCGAACCGAGGCTGCGGGCGTAGTCGAGCAGCACGCCGACCACGATCAGGAAGACGCCGACGTCGAAGACCACCGACGAGACCAGGTGCAGTTCACCGAGCCAGGGGATCATGCCGATCGGGGTGGCCAGGTGCTCGGGGCCGAGGTTGACGTAGATGTCGTAGGACTGCAACACGCTGCCGCCGAAGAAGACCGGGACGAAGGCCGAGACCACCGAGATGAACAGGCCGCCGCCGAGCAGGTGGCCGGCCTCGAAGGGGGCGGCCTCGGCCAGCTCTTCTCGTCCGGCGGCGAGGTAGCGCAGCAGCAGCGCCATGCCGACGATCAGGCCGCCGGCGAATCCCCCGCCGGGTTCGTTGTGGCCACGCAGCAGCACCCACACGCCGACCATCACGGTGACCCCGAAGACCAGTCGGGTGACGACCTCGAAGATGAGGCTGCGGGCGGCCGGGTCGAGGCTGGTGGAGCCCCTCAGCCAGGACCGCTCGGCGGCGGCACTGCTGGCGGGGCGGACCCGGCGGCGCATGCTCTGCGCCCGCGACTGCAGGAAGATCAGGCTGGCGACGCCGGTGGCGGCGATGACCAGCACGGAGACCTCACCGAGGGTGTCCCAGGCTCGGGTGTCGACCAGGATCACGTTGACGATGTTGTTGCCGTAGCCGTATTCCTTGGCCAGGGTCTTCAATGGTTCGGAGGCCGGGATGTCGCTGCGGACCCCGGCGGCGACCAGTGCGAACAGGGTGACCACGGTGCCGACGGTCAGTGCCAGCAGCACCCGCCACCAGCGGCTGGCGGCCAGCGGGCGGTTGGTGAAGTAGCGCGGCATCTGGCGCAGCAGCAGCAGGAAGACGATGACGGTGACCGATTCGACCAGCAGCTGGGTCAGCGCCAGGTCGGGGGCGCCGTGCAGCAGGAACATCAGCCCGGTGCCGTAGCCGGTGACACCGACCAGCAGTACCGCGCGGATGCGTCCGCGCGACATCGCGGCCAGCAGGGCGGCGATGATCATGACGCCACCGACGGCGGGCTGGCCGATGTTGTCGAACAGGATCACCGATTCCGGCCACGACGAGGTCAGCATCAGCGGGATGCCCACCCCGACCAGGAAGACGATGAAGATGCTGAACAGGTAGACGATCAGCGAACCCTGCTGGGTGCGGGAGGTCAGTTCCACACCGGCCTGGTCGACGAGCCGCATGATCTGCAGGTAGCGATCGTGGGCGGTGGTGGTGGTCGGGAAGGTTTCCTGCAGGTGGGCGACCCGCTCACGCTGCCAGAACAGCAGGAAGCCGCCGGCGATGGCGATCGCGGACAGTCCCAGCGGCAGGGTGAAACCGTGCCACAGGGCCAGGCCGTCCGGGTGCAGGCCCACCTCCATCGATTCGGCGTAGGGGGTGAACAGCCTTGTCAGCAGCGGACCGGAGAAGCCACCGGCGAGTGACCCGCTGGCCAGCACGGCCGGGGCCAGGGTCATTCCCCAGGGCTGCTTGCGCACGTCACAGACGGGGATGCCCTCCTTCTGCGAGAAGGCGCCCCACACGAACCGCAGGGAGTAGGCCAGGGTCAGCATCGACCCGACCACGATCACCACGACCAGTGCCACCGACAGCGCCGCCGGCATGTTGGTGCCGTCGCCGCCGCGGGTCAGGTTGACCAGGCCCTCGAGGGCGGACTCCTTGGCGGTGAAGCCCATCAGCGGCGGCAGGCCGGCCATCGAGGCCGCAGCGATGGCCGCGATGACGGCCAGCCACGGGAGCTGTCGTCCGACCCCCGACAGGATGGTCAGGTCGCGGGTACCGGTGGACTTGTCGACGATGCCGACGGTGAGGAACAAGGTGGCCTTGAACAGCGCGTGGGTGACCACCATGGCCAGGCCGGCCAGCGCCATCGACTGGGTGCCCATGCCGGTCAGCAGGACGAGGAAGCCCAGCTGGCTGACGGTGCCGTAGGCGAGCAGCAGCTTGATGTCGTCCTGACGCAGGGCGCGCCAGCCGCCGAGCAGCATGGTGACCGCACCGAGCACCGAGATGGTGACCCGCCAGCCGGGAATGTCGGCGAACACCGGGGCCAGCACGGCCACCAGGTAGACACCGGCCTTCACCATCGCGGCGGCGTGCAGGTAGGCCGAGATGGGGGTGGCGGCGGCCATGGCGCCGGGCAGCCAGAAGTGGAACGGGAACAGCGCCGACTTGCTGAGCGCCCCGACGAGCATCAGCAGCACGCCGGCGACCGCCACGGCCCCGGTGGGCTGGCGCTCGAGGATGACGGCCAGGCTGAAGGAGTCGGTGCTGACGCCGAGCGCGATGATGCCGGCCAGCATCGCGAGGCCACCGAAGGTGGTGACGATCAGCGCGGTCAGCGCGGCGCCTCGGTTGGCCTTTCGGGTGAAGTCGTTGCCGATCAGCAGGTAGCTGAAGACGGTGGTGACTTCCCAGAAGACGTAGAGCAGTACCAGGTTGTCGCTGGTGACCAGGCCGAGCATGGCACCGGCGAAGGCGGTCAGCAGGCCCAGACAGCGGGTGGCGGTGCCCGAGGCCCCGAAGTACCAGCGGCAGTAGAACAGCACCAAGGCGCCGATGCCGGTGACCACCAGCCCGAGGACCCACTGCACGAGCCCCATCTGGAAGGTGATGCTGACCCCGAGCACGCTGATCCACGAGTAGCTCTCGGTGACGACATTCCCGGACGTGATCGTCGGGGTCTGCCAGAGCAACCAGATGAAGGAGACCAGCGGGACGAGTGCGGCGGCGAAGAATGCGCGGCGCCCGAGGACCCGGCTGAGTGCAGGCGCGACAGCCCCCATGGCGAAATGGGCCATGATGAGGGCAAGCAGCATCAGGGGTCGTCCTATCGGCCGAAGGTCGGCGTCGTTGGGGCGGTCAGGATTACCCTAGCGGACCCGCGCAACCCCCCCCGGTCTGCTTCCGGCGACCGGAAAGGGGGTTGGCCGCCCCGTCCGAGCCCGCGCGTCCTCGTCCAAGCTGCAATCCTTGCGCCACAGCAACGAGTGCAGGTTCTCCCACCCGGACGAGGCGCATACCTTGCGCCCACGCAAAGAGTGCAGGTCCAGCCGCTGCCCAGGCGAGCTGGGCCCCGTCTGCAGCCCGAGCCTGCGTCTGCACGTAGTACAGACGGGCAAACTCAGCCCTGCGCTGCAGACACGGGAAATGGGCGGGCCCAGCAGAACCCAGCCACCACCGCGGCCGGCTGAGCGAGGGACGAGCGAAGCCCTCGTGCAAGCGAGCGAGGGACGAGCGAGCGCGCCACGATTCTGGTTTGGCCGCGCCGTCCGAGCGGAGCGAGGACCAACTAGCTGAGCGGCAGGTAGATGAGCCGGTCGTCCCCGGAGCGTACTGAGCCGCGGCCGTCGGTGTTCGAGGTGCCGAACACGATGCCGTCGCGGTGGGCGATGACCGAGCGCAGGCGTCCGTACTCACCGGCGAAGTGGGCCACGGGCTCGCCTGCCTCGGTGCCGTTGATGGGCACCTGGAACAAGGTGTTGCCCGCCAGGGACGCCACCCAGACATTGCCCTGGGCGACGGCCAGGCTCGAGGGGGAACTGCTCGCGGTCGGTTCCCAGGTCACCTTGGGGGCGATGAACGGGTCCCGCTGGCCCGCATTGCCCTCGACCTCGGGCCAGCCGTAGTTGCCTCCCGCGGTGATCACGTTCAGCTCGTCGGCCGACCTGTCACCGAACTCGGCCGACCACAACGTCCCGTCGGGGGCGAAGGCCAGGCCCTGGACGTTCCGGTGGCCGAGGCTCCAGACGGGGTTGCCGAACGGGTTGTCCGCGGGCACCGTCCCACCGAAGGAGATCCGCAGCACCTTGCCCGCGAGCGAGTTCTGGTCCTGCGCCAGTTGCCGGTTCGCGGCGTCACCGGTCGAGATGTACAGGTGCCCGTCGGGCCCCAGCGCCAACTGCCCACCGTTGTGGTTGCCGGCCGCCGGGATGCCCTCGAGCAGCACCTTCGGGTTGCTGAACGAGGCCCCACCTGCACCACCCACGGTCAGGTCGTAGCGCACCACCCGGTTGTCACTGGCACCGGTCAGGTACACGAACAGTGCCCGACGATCCTCGCTCACGGCGATGCCGAGCAGTCCACCCTCCCCCCGGGGACGGGCGTCGGCGACCTCACCGATGGTGGTCGCCTCGCCGTCGCGCACCAGCTTGATGGCGCCGGTGTCACGCTCGCTGATCAACAACCTCTCGTCGTCCAGCGCGCACAGCCCCCAGGGCGAGGTCAGCCCGGTCACCAGGTCGCTGGGTTCGCCGATGTTGAGCACGGTCGAGGCGGGGCTGGACGACGCCGGCCCGGACGATGCCGGGCTCGTCGGGGCCGGGCTGCTGCTGGCGGGCACCGACGACCTCGGGTCGGCGGCCGTCGGGCTGGTCGTGCTGGTGGGCTCGTCGGACGAGCAGGCCGCCAGGCCCACCAGCCCCAGCCCACCCAGCAGGATGCTTCGTCGTGTGGTCGAGTGAGTGGTCATCGGGTGCTCCTCTCGTGGCCGTCCAACCGATGCGAGAATCACAGCCAGGTGGGCATTCAGCCGAGGTGAGCGATCGACGCACCCGTCAGAGGACGGCTCCCGGGCGGTAGGCGGCGGCCGCGGGGTTCTCCGCGGCCAGTTCCGCAATTCTATTCGCCAGTCGGACCACCTGGCTGCGGGCAGAACCGGTCAGCTCCAGCGGCTCGGTGACCATGGCGTCGAGCTGCTCGCGCGAGAGCCCCAGCCGCTGGTCGGCCGCCAGCCGGTCGAGCAGGTCGTTCGTCCGGGTACCCGACTCGCGCATCTCGAGCGCGACGGCCACGGCGTTCTCCTTGATCGCCTCGTGGGCGGCCTCTCGGCCGACACCGGCGCGCACCGCACCCATCAGGATCTTGGTGGTGGTCAGGAAGGGCAGGTAGCGCTCGAGCTCGGCCTCGATCACGGCCGGGAAGGCACCGAAGTCGACCAGCACGGTGAGGAAGGTCTCGAACAGCCCGTCGAGGGCGAAGAAGGCGTCGGGCAGCGCGACCCGGCGCACCACCGAGCACGACACGTCGCCCTCGTTCCACTGGTCACCGG
Organism: Aestuariimicrobium sp. Y1814; assembly: GCF_050113895.1. Lineage (NCBI taxonomy): Bacteria > Bacillati > Actinomycetota > Actinomycetes > Propionibacteriales > Propionibacteriaceae > Aestuariimicrobium > Aestuariimicrobium sp. Y1814. Next base: position 77,058 of record NZ_JBNJRW010000004.1, read on the forward strand.
CCAGTTCGCCGACCATCGACACGTAGCCGCGCACGATGACGGCCAGCCCGTTGACGCGTTCGCACGAGCGGGTGTTCATCTTGTGCGGCATCGCCGACGACCCGACCTGGCCGGGCTTGAAGCCCTCGGTGACCAGCTCGTGGCCGGCCATCAGCCTGATCGAGGTGGCGACATTGGACGGGGGTGCCGCGACCTGGGCCAGTGCGCTGACGACGTCGTAGTCCAGGGACCGGGGGTAGACCTGCCCGGTGGAAGTGAACACCTGCGCGAAGCCCAGGTGGGCGGCGATGCGACCCTCGAGGTCGGCCAGCCGGTCCTCGTCCCCGTCGAGCAGGTCAAGCATGTCCTGGCTGGTGCCGACCGGGCCCTTGATGCCGCGGGCCGGGTAGCGGTTGATGAGTTCGTCGATGCGCTGATGGGCCACCAGCAGTTCGTCGGCGGCGGTGGCGAACCGCTTGCCGAGGGTGGTGATCTGGGCGGCCACGTTGTGCGAGCGCCCGGCGATCGGCTGGTCGGCGTAGCGCACGGCCAACTCGGCCAGCAACGCCAGCGCAGCGATGATGCGTTCGCGCACCAGCTTCAGCGAGCTGAGCACCTGCAGCTGTTCGACGTTCTCGGTCAGGTCACGGCTGGTCATGCCCTTGTGGACGTGCTCGTGGCCGGCCAGCGCATTGAACTCCTCGATGCGGGCCTTCACGTCGTGACGGGTGACCCGCTCGCGCGCGTTGATCGAGGCCAGGTCGACCTGGTCGATGACCGCGCGGTAGTCGGCCAGCACCTGGTCGGGGTCATCGCCACCGAAGTCGACCCCGAGGTCGCGCTGGGCCTCGATGACCGCCAGCCACAGCTTGCGCTCGGCGACGATCTTGTTCTCCGGGCTCCAGATGTCACGCATGCCCTGCGAGGCGTAGCGGTTGGCCAGGACATTGGGCACACTCATCAGGAGCCCTCCTCGATCTGCTGGATGGCGGCGGTTTCGGCGATGTCGTAGCGGTGGAAACCGGTCGGGAAATCAATCTGCACCAGGTGCTCGTAGGCCACCCCGCGGGCCTCACGCAGGTCGGCGCCGCGGCCGACCACCGCCAGCACCCGCCCCCCGGCGGCAACCAGGTTGTCACCGTCGAGTGCGGTGCCGGCCTGGATCGTCCAGGCGTCCTCGGCATCGGGGGGCAGGACGATGGAGCCGCCCGTTTCGGGCTTGCCGGGGTAGCCGTCGGCGGCCATCACCACGGTGACGGCGTAGTCGTCACGCCAGGTCAGGTCGCCGACCTCGGCCAGGGTGCCGGTGGCCGCGGCGTACAGCACCTGCCCCATCGGGGAGTCGGTCAGCGCCAGCAGGGCCTGGGTCTCGGGGTCACCGAAGCGGGTGTTGAACTCGACCACCCGCAGCCCGCGCGAGGTGAGTGCCAGCCCGCAGTAGAGCAGGCCCTGGAAGGGGGTGCCGCGTCGTTCCATCTCGGCGATGGTGGGCAGCGCGACCTGGTCGAGGACCTGCTGCTGCAGGTCGGCCGGTGCCCAGGGCAGCGGCGAGTAGGCGCCCATGCCACCGGTGTTGGGGCCGGTGTCGTCGTCACCGACACGCTTGAAGTCCTGGGCCGGCTGCATGGCCAGCGCGGTGGTGCCGTCGGTGATCACGAACAGGCTGACCTCGGGGCCGTCGAGGTACTCCTCGATGACCACGGCCTCACAGGCATCGGCGTGGGCCTGGGCCTCTTCGACGTCGTCGGTGACGATGACGCCCTTGCCGGCGGCCAGTCCGTCGTCCTTGACGACGTGGGGGGCGCCGAACTCGGCCAATGCCGCGGCCGCTTCGTCCGGGGTGGTGCAGTAGCGGCTGGCGGCGGTCGGCACGCCGGCGGCAGCCATCACCTGCTTGGCGAAGGCCTTGGAGCCCTCGAGTTGGGCGGCGGCCTTGCTGGGGCCGAAGCAGGCGATGCCGGCGGCGCGCACCGCGTCGGCAACACCGGCCACCAGCGGGGCCTCGGGGCCGACCACGACCAGGTTGACGTCGAGCTCACGGGCCAGCGCGGCCACGGCGTCCGGGTCGGTGGCGGCCACCGGATGGTTGCTGGCGAACGCGGCCGTGCCGGGGTTGCCGGGGGCGACATGCACCTGGGTCACGGCCGGGTCGGCGGCGATCGCCCGGGCGAGGGCGTGTTCGCGCCCACCGGAGCCGACGACGAGGACTCGCAGGGACAGGTCTGACTTGGGCTGGGTCACGCAGTCAGACTAATGGGCCACTCCGACATCAATTGCCGATGGCCCGACTGATGGCCGCATCCAGCCCGGCGGGGACCTCCCCGCCGAGGGCGGCGATCACGGCCTGGCGCACCTGCTGCCGGTCCCCGGGACCCTCCGAAGAAGCCGGGGCCGCGCCCGACCCTCGTCCGGTGTCGGCGTCGCCACCGGGTCGGACGAGCCGGACGGACTTGGACTCCGCCAACTCGCGGGCAGCGTCGGTGACGATGGCGTCAGCCTCGAGCCGGATCTCGGTGGACCCCCCGGCGGCGGCCTGGTGGATGGCGTCAGCGGTGATGATCTGGCGTGCCATGGGCGAGGTCCTATCGTCCGGTGACAGATTCGATGGCCGCGATCGCGGCGTCGCGGGCGGCCCGCACGGCCGACTCGGTGCCCGACATCCACAGGCGGCCGTAGACACCGACCGACGAGAAGTGGTTCAGACTGACCGGCGCGGCCTTTTCGGCCTCGTTGGCGGCCAGGGTGATGTAGGCGGCGGGCTCGACCTCGAGCACCAGCAGCGTCTCACCGGCGACGATCATGGTGCCGCGGTTGAACCGGTTCAGCAGCTGCGCCTGGTACGGGTCGACATTGGTGATGACCTGCTCGGAGGCAACGCTGGGGCGGATGCGCTCCTCGACGGTCACCCCGAGTTCGTCGAGGACGATGTCACCGGCGCGGATCACGTCGGCCTGCGACAGGGAGTGCACCTCGAACATGCCGAACTGGCGCTCGACGATCTGGGTGCCGGGGCGGGTGTCGGTGCTCTTGACCACCTTGTCGACCATCTTGAACACCCAGTTGCCGGGGGCCATCTCGACGGCGAGGCTGGCCATGCCCTCGACCGGCGGGTCACCCTGGGTGATGGTGCCGATGAAGGCGGCGAACTGGGGCTGCATCCGGTCGATGTGGCAGAAGGCGCGCAGCTGGAATTGCTCGGTGCTCATGAGTACTTCCTGGGTTGGGTATGGGGGTTGGCCCAGCGGGCGACCCCGAGCGGGGTGACAAGCATCGGTTCAGGAGCCAGTTCGCAGGGCAGCCCGGTGATGCCGCTCATGACATCGGGCAGGCCGCGAAAGGCACTGGTGCCGCCGACCAGGTGGATCTGTTCGACGTGGTGGGGTTCGATCATGCGAGCGACGATGGTGGACATCTTCTGCATGACCGGCAGCACGAGCCCGAACAGGCGTTCGTGGTTCTTCGGGTCACGCTTCATCACTTCGGCTTCCTCCAGGGGGATGCCCAGCGCCCCGGAGATCACCAGCGACAGGTGGGTGCCGCCGGAGGGTTCGTCATAGGTGGCCACGACCTCACCGTCGGAGATGATCGCCACCCCGGTGGTGCCGCCACCGATGTCGACCACCGCACCGTGGCGCAGGCCGAGCACCGCGTTCGCAGCGGTGGGTTCGTCGACCACCTCGGTGCAGGCGATGCCGGCCCCTTCGAGGACGAACCGGTGCGCGCGGTGGTCGGCATTGTTCACCGCCGGCGGCACGGTGACCGTGCCGGAGGTGACCAGTCGTCCGGTGCGTCGTTCGAGTTCGTCGCGCAGCCGTGCGATCACTGTCTGGGCGCCGCTGAAGTCCCAGACGATGCCGTCGCGCACCACGTCGGCGAACACGGTGGCGCCGGCCAGCGGACGATCATGCTCGTCAGTGATCATGATCACGCTGAAAGCCGTACCCAGGTCGACACCGACCTTGATCGGCAGGTCATCGGGAATGGGTTCGTTGGAGCTCATCGCGGCGCGGGCAAGCGCCATCGTCGCCGCCGGGTCCGGGCCGACCGGTTCGGCGGCGGTGCCGTCCTCGGCAACAGGGGCCCCGTCCATGGCCAAGTCGTCACCGGTGACAGGGTCGTCCTCGGTGACGGGGGTTTTGGGGGCCTTCACGGCGTCGTCAGTGGCCATCGCTGCCATCGTAGTTGTCTCGATGGTGATCACCCCTGCCAGTCTGCCGGATAGGTGACGTAGGCGAACCGCGTCCACGACGGGGTCCCGAAGGTGATGTTCGACCCCTTGGGGACGAACAGGATGTCGCCGGGCCGCCCGATCCTGACACCGTCGAGGGTGCCGATGTGGAGTTCACCCTCGAGCACGACCTGGATCTCGTCGTAGTCAAGGTGCCAGGGGAAGGTCCCACACGTGAGCGTCATGTAGCCGGCGGTCATGGGTGAACCGTCGGCTGCGGTGACCACGTCGGCGGTGCGCACGTCCGGGTCGGTCGAGCCGCCGGGTCGGGGCAGCGGTGTGGGCCGCTCCTCACCGGTGCGGACGTGCTTGACCGGGTGCCGGCCCGCCGTGGTGGGGTCGGCAGCACCGACCCCACCACCAGCCAGCAGTGCGAGGGCCGCAGCCCTCACCGCGGGATCAGGGGCCCTGGTCGTGGGGACAGCCGCATCGTCCGATGACCCCGGCACAGACGCACCGGCCGCAGACGAACCCGACGACGGCGCCGACGGGTCACTGGTGACCAGCCGGATGCCGCGCTGCTGGGCAACCTCACCCGCCAGCGCGGTCACGATCGCACCCTCGGGCACGACCAGCTCATCGCCGGGCGCATCCTCGACGTCGCGTGCCGAAATGACCACTCGGGCCACTGCGTCCCCCTTTCAGGACCTGATCTCTTCTACTTGCCCCTGATCGGTGCACTTGCCCCTGTTCCGGAACGGCGGCAAGTGCACCGTTCAGGGGCAAACACACAGTTCCGCGTCAGCGGATCGCGGACGCTCAGCCGGGCAGGATGGCCTCCACGTCACCGTGGGGGCGCGGGATCACGTGCACGCTGACCAGCTCGCCGACGCGGCTGGCAGCAGCGGCACCGGCATCGGTGGCAGCCTTCACGGCGCCGACGTCGCCGCGGACCATCACGGTGACCAGGCCGGCACCGATCTGCTCCTTGCCGATGAGCTTGACATTGGCGGCCTTGACCATTGCATCGGCGGCCTCGATGGCGCCGACCAGGCCCTTGGTCTCGACGAGTCCGAGAGCGATCATGTTCACATCAGCCATGGGAGTACTCCTTTTGTTGGTGGTTGCTGGCTGTTCGGGGGCGGGAGCCTCATCGGCACCCTGGTCGGGAACCTGCGACGCAGGCTCGGTGGTTTCAACTTCGGACGAAGCAGGTTCGCTCGTTCCAGGTTCGGACGAAGCAGCGGGTGCGGCAATGTCCGGCACGGCAGCCGGGGGCTGCTGCGGCAGTGGGGTGGGTCGTGGCATGGCTCACTGTCCTCTCATCGGCCCATCTCGGCCAGCACCTTGGCGACGATCCGCTCGATCGCCTCAGCGTTGGCATCACGGGGGATGCCATTGCGCGACTCACCCGACGCCCCGGACGACCCGGCAGCGCCACCCTCGAGGCCCCGGTGGGCCCGGGCGACGGCCGGCGCGTCGGTGGCGTGGTAGGCCAGCCGCTTGGTGTTGAGCACGTGGCGCAGCGTGATGTTGTCGCTGACCACCGCTCCCCCGACGCCGCCCGGGGCCAGGGTCATCGACGGGTCGAGCGTGGTGGTGGCACCCACCGCACCCAGCGATCCCCAGGTGTTGACCAGCAGCCGGAAGGCGGGCTGTTCGATGCCGAACTGCAGCACCTGCTCCTCGTCGCGGGAGTGGATGACGGCGGTGTGCCCGTCGCCACCGAACCGCAGCGCCCGGCCGGCCAGGTCGAACCCGGCCTTCCAGCCGTCGGCCACCATGAAGCCGAGCACGGTGGTCAGCTTCTCACGTGACAGCGGGTTCTCGGGGCCGATGCCGTCGAGGTCGGCGACCAGGATGCGGGCGTCATCGGGCACCCGCAGCCCCGTCTGTTCGGCGATGTACTGCGGGGTGCGCCCGACCAGTCCGGCGACCATCATCCCGTTCGGGCGGAACATCCGGTTGCCCAGCTGCTTGGCCTCGTCCGCGTTCAGCCAGTGCGCCCCGGCCGCCTTGATCTCGGCGCGCAGCTGGTCGGCGATCGGGGCGTCGGCGATGATGAGCTGCTCGGTCGCGCAGATGGTCGAGCAGTCGAACGACTTCGACTCGACGATCATCCGGGCGGCCTGCTTGATGTCGGCCGAGCGGTCGACCCACACCGGCACGTTGCCGGGGCCGACACCGATGGCCGGCTTGCCGACGCTGTGGGCGGCCTTCACCATGCCGGGGCCGCCGGTGGCCAGGATCAGCGAGGTGGCGTAGTGGTTCATCAGCTCGTTGGTGCCCTCGAGGCTGAGCTCGGTCATGCAGGTGACCAGCCCCTTCGGCATCCCGGCCCGTTCACCGGCCTCGGCCAGCACCCGGACGGCTTCGGCGGTGCAGTCCTTCGCTGAGGGGTGCGGTGCGACCACGATGGCGTTGCGCGCCTTGACCGCGATCAGGATCTTGAAGATGGCCGTCGAGGTCGGGTTGGTCGACGGCGTCAGCGCCACCACCACACCGACGGGCCAGCCGATCTCGACGACCTTGTTCACGTCGTCGCGGCGCAGCACCCCGCAGGTCGGTTCGTCCTTGATCGAGTCCCACAGGTTCTTGGCGGCGAACTCATTCTTCAGCTGCTTGTGGGCGGCGTGGCCGAAGCCGGTCTCGGCGTGGGCCATCCGGCCCAGCCGCTGGGCCTCAGCCATGGCGGCGTCCACCATGGCCCGGCAGATCCGGTCGACGCTGTCCTGGTCGGTGAACTGGAACTGGCGCATGGCCTCGCGGGCCCCGGACGCGAGGTCGCGGGCCTGTTGGACGGAGCGGAGGTCCTTGTCGATGGTCGTCATTGTCATCGTTCCTCTCAGTAGGCCCTGGGGTTGCGCGCGACGTCGAGGACGGCCTCCTGGAAGGCGGCCGCAGCGGCCCGACAGGCGCTCTGGCTACCGGTCAGCAGGCCACCGGCGAAGTTGGTCTCACTCGGCGGTTCGTAGAAGGCCTTCATCTCCACATCGGCGGCCTTCATGGCCGCATCGAGCGCATAGGTCGCTTCCAGCGGCGGCGCGATCAGGTAGGCCAGCGGCTCACCCTGGGCGATACCGGCCTCCTTGGACAGGAACGAGCCGGTGCTGCTGACCAGGTGCGGGAAGAAGGCCAGCTCGCCGGCCTCGTCGGCGGCGTAGAAGAAGGCCTCCTGCTCGCAGTGGGCGATGCAGGCATCCAGCCCGGCGCTGACCTCCGCCGGGGTGGGCCCGGCCAGGATGCCGATGATCTCCCCGGACAGCGGTCCCGACGCATTGCCCGAGCCGGCGTAGAAGCTCTTGGCGTAGACGACCTCGACCTCGGCGAACTTGGTCGCCTCGTCGAGCGCGACGTAGAGAGCATCGTCGATGTCACTGGTGACCAGGCCGAGTGCCCGGTGCCTGGGGTCGAGCTTCAGGTGTTCGGCGTAGCCACGGTCGACATTGCTGATCATCCGGGCGGCCAGCACGGTGGCCTTGATGGGGTCCAGAACTGCCATTGTTCGTCCTCTCTCAGGCCTGGCCGGCGAGTTCACGCAGCTTCACGCCGGAAGCGCCGTGCTGCATCATGCGTTTGACGACTTCGACCACGTAGGCGCCGGCCTCCAGCGGGTTGGTGCCACCGTTGGTGGTGATCATGCAGATCAGGTCACGGTCGGCGTCACTCTTGCCCGGCTGCGGGTCGTAGCCCATGTAGACGCTCATCGCATCGGCGATGCCAAGACCGGGCCGCTCACCGATGAGCAGCAGCAGCACCTTGGCCCCGACGATGGTGTTGACATCATTCATGATGCCAACCCGGGCGTTCTGGATGAAGAAGGGGGTGCCGATGCTCAACCCGGCCGCGGTCAACCCCTGCTCGAGCACCGGGTAGATGTCGTTGAGGTTGCTGTCGATCGCTGCCGCCGACAGCCCGTCACCGACGCAGATCTGCACGTCGGGGTTCTTGGTGCAGCGTTCAGCAATGGTCTGCTTCGCCTCCTCGGACAGCTTCCGGCCGAGGTCGGGACGCAGCAGGTACTCCTCACGGTCCTTGACCTGGGAGGTGACGCTGAAGAGGTTCAGCGGCGCCTTGACCTGTTCGTCGACCACACCATGGATCGCGTCCTGGGTGACGCCGTGGTCGGCCTGGAACAGCAGCAGCGACTGGGTCAGCGGACGGGCACCGGCTCGTCCGACACCCAGCCGCGCGCTGGTGGTGGCGGCCAGGTTGCGCAGGCCGTCGGGGTCGACCGGGTTGACCACGCGCAGGGCCCGGCGGGCCTCCGGCAGGGTCGGGTCGGGCAGGTCGATGACCAGGTCACCGTCGGCACCCACCCCGGACGAACCACTCTGGGCGGCCGGTGCGCTGATGCCTTCCTTGGCCAGTTCGGCCAGCACCCGGGCAACGATGTCTTCAAGCTTGTCTGACATGGTCAATCACCTCTTCAGGAAGAAGGACGGGTCGCCGGCCAGCTCGGTGAGCCGGCCGTCGCGGTACAGGCCCAGGTCCTCCAGCCAGGCCTCGAACTCGGGCAGGGGGCGCGACCCGACAGCCTGTCGCAGGGCCGGTGCGTCGTGGAAGCTGTTGGTCTGGTAGCTGAGCATCGCGTCGTCCCCCATCGGGACACCGATCACGAAGTTGGTGCCGGCCGCACCCAGCAGCACGGCCAGGTTCTCGATGTCGTTCTGGGTGGCCTTGGCGTGGTTGGTGTAGCAGACGTCGACACCCATCGACAGCCCCGTGAGCTTGCCCATGAAGTTGTCCTCGAGCCCGGCACGGGTGATCTGGGTGGCGTCGTAGAGGTACTCGGGGCCGATGAAACCGACCACGGTGTTGACCTGGTAGGGGTCCCACCGCTTGGCCATCGAGTAGATCCGCGCCTCCATCACCAACTGGTCGGCGCCGTAGTGGGCGTCGGCCGACAGCGCGGTGCCCTGCCCGGTCTCGAAGTACATGTAGTTCGGGCCCTCTGGCCAGGCGTACTTCTGGGCGACGTCGTAGGCCTCGTTCATCAGGTCGACGCTGACCCCGAAGCTCTCCATCGCCTTCTGGGAGCCGGCCAGGCTCTGGAACAGCAGCCCCACCGGGGCGCCGCGGCGCATGGCCTCCATCTGGGTGGTGACGTGGGCCAGCACGCAGTTCTGGGTGGGGATCTGCCACTCGTCGATGACCTGCTTGGTCATCTCAAGCAGGCGGCTGACGCTGCCGACGCTGTCGTCGGAGGGGTTGATGCCGAGCACCGAGTCACCCGAGCCGTAGGACAGGCCCTCGTACAGCGAGGCCCGGATGCCGTCGACGGAGTCGGTGGGGTGGTTCGGCTGGTTGCGCGAGCCCAGCCGGCCGGGCTGGCCGATGGTGTTGCGGCAGTGCTTGACGACGCTGATCTTCTTGGCGCCCACGATCAGGTCGAGGTTGCTCATCAGCTTGGTGACCGCGGCCACCATCTCACCGGTCAGGGCGTTGCTGACCCGGCGGATCTCGTCATTGGTGGTCGTCTCGGCGAGGATCCACTCGCGGAAGTCGCCGACCTTCCAGTGCTTGATCTCGGCGTAGATGGTCTCGTTGACCCCGTCGTCGATGACCCGGGTCACCTCGTCCTCGTCGTAGGGCACGGCCGGGTTCTCCCGCAGCACCTGCAGCGGCACCTCGGCCAGCACGAGGCGGGCGGCGACCCGTTCGGCGGCCGAATTGGCGGCGATGCCTGCCTGCCGGTCACCGGACTTCTCCTCGTTGGCCTTGGCCAGCAGTTCCTTGATGCTGCCGAACTCGAAGGTCTCACCGAACAGCTTCGTCCTGAGCAACATTCAGGCCACCTCCTGCGTGGTCGTGTGGGCGTGGGGGTCTCTCATCTGGGGGTCCTCTCCGCGGCGCTCATTGGTAGAAGACGAGCGTCTTGACTGATACGGGAACCACCCGGCCGTCGAACAGTGGTTCCCCGATGTCGATGAAGTCGCCCTCGTCGAGGCCGATCTGGTCGACCACGATGATGGGCAGGTGGGCGTCGTTGGCCCGGATGGTCTGGCCGAGCACCTGGGCGTAGTCCTCCTCGATGACCAGCACCAGCGGCTGCCCGGCGGGCAGGGTGTCGGCGGCGAAACCGACCAGGCCCTGGGCGAGCACGCTCAACTGGGCGAACTGCATCCGTTCGGGCAGGTCGAGGCTGAGCGCGAAGGTGGTGCGGTGGTCCTGTTCGGCGTCCCAGCGGCGCACCGCTGCCACCAGCGCGGCGCGGACCCGCTGCGGGTCGTCCAACCCCTGAGCGGCATCGGCGAGCACGGGTTCGACCACGGGCAGGTTGCGCAGCGGCAGGTGGTCGTCCTCGGCCCAGATCGTCGAGCCGGACAGGGTGACCTGCTGGCTGGCTGCCCCCAGCACCGTGGCGCGCTGGGTCTGCACGGGTTGGTGGACGACCAGCTCACGCCAGCGTGAGTTGTCCTTCAGCGACTGGGCCAGCAGAGGGCCGACGTCACCGAAGCGGGCGACCTCGGCGACCGTGGTGGTGGGCAGGTTCTCGTAGTAGGCCGCCCCCACTCCCCCGGAGACGAAGAAGCCGGCCGGCCTCCCGTCCAGTTGCAGCGGCCCGGTCAGCGCGACCAGGTCACCCAGCGGGGAGGTCCTCCCCAGCACCAGGTCGACGGTGATCTCCGCCATCAGGTCGGTGAACTGGCGCAGGGCGGCCAGGTCGACCCGTTGGCCGACGCTCAGCGGCAGGCCGGCGGCGCGGACGAGTTCTCGTCCGGCGTGCTTGAGGTGCACCAGGGTGCCGGTGCCGGGGTCGATCACGGCCTGCCGGCCGCCGACCATGGCCGCCGACGAGCCGAGGTGGCGACCGTTGCGGAAGACGGCGGCGTTGGCCGAACCGCCGCCGATGTCGACGTTGACGATGGTGGCGTAGTGCCGGGCCGACCATTCGGCCGCACCCGAGCCGCGCCCGGCGATCTGCGACTCGATGTGGGGGCCGGCGACGGTCACCACGAAGTCTCCGGCCAGGTCGGACAGCCCGGCCAGGATGGCCTCGGCGTTGCGGGTGCGCGCGGTTTCGCCGGTGATGATCACCGCCCCGGTCTCGACCTGCTCGGGTCGGATGCCGGCGGCCTCGTACTCGGAGCGGATCACCTCGACCAGGGCCTCGACGTCGATGGCGTCGTCGCTGCTGAGCGGGGTCAGCGCTGGTTCACCCTGGTAGAGCACCTCGCGGGACTCGACGTCCATGCGGGGCACCGTGCCCGCGCGTGCCCGATTGGCGACCGACAGGCGCGACACCACGAGTTGGCTGGTCGTGGTGCCGACGTCAATGCCGACGCTGAGCATCTCGCGGGTGGTCACCGGTGATCAGTTCTTCCTGAAGGTGGTCTGCCCATCGACCTCGATCGAGTCGATGATGCCGATGATCAGGGCATCGACCGGGCTGCTGGCGGTGCGGTCGGTGTGGCGGGCGGCCGATCCCTCGGCGACCAGCACCACCTCGCCGTGGCCGGCCCCGATCGCGTCGACGGCGACGAACGGGTCGCCGGTGAACGTGTCGTCGGGGGCCACGGCGCGCAGCACCAGCAGCTTTGAGCCGCGCAGGTCTTCGACCTTCATGGTCGAGACCACCGAGCCGATCACGCGGGCAGTCTTCATGGCAGTTCCTCCAGGCCGGGCAGCGCGTCGAGTACGCCCACCATGGCACGAAGTCCGTTGCCAAGGTCAGAGTCGGAGGTGAATTCGTGGCGATTGTGGGTAAAGCCACCGTGGGCCGGGATGAAGAACAGCACGGTGGGCACGGCATTGTTCATCACGACCGCGTCGTGGCCGGCGATGGTCTTGACCCGCTTCGAGCTCAGCCCGGCGGCCGCACTGACCTGTTCGACCAGGGTGGTGCCGGGGGCCCACATGCGACCGACGTCGCGCAGTGATTCGCTGGTGACCTCCGGACGTGCGCCGGTGGTGGCGGCCAGGTCGGTGAGCACCTCGTCGAGGGCGGAGCGGGCAGCCCGGACCTTCTCGATGTCGTCGGAGCGCAGTTCGACCTTGGCCCAGACCCGCGAGGGGGTGCAGTTGGGTGAGCCGGGTTCGGTGCCCAGCGAGCCGACGGTGGTGTGCAGGCGGCCGTCGGGGTCGGCCAGCCCGAGTTCGTGGACGGCGGTGATGACCTTGGCCATCGCGTACATGGCGTCGACCCGGCGGGCCATCGGGGTGGGTCCGGTGTGGGTCTGCTCCCCGTGGATGGTCAGGTCGAGCTTCAGTGCGGCCCAGGCCCCCTCGACCACCCCGATGTCGATGCCCTCGTCCTCGAGCACGGGGCCCTGCTCGACGTGGACCTCGACGTAGGCCGCCGGGAGCGCGACCTCGTCACCCCCGAGGTAGCCGATCCGCTCGAGTTCGTCCTTCAGGACGACCCCGGCGGTGTCGCGCAGCCCCCAGGCGGTCTCCAGCGGCACGGCGCCGATGTGGACGCTGCTGCCCAGCACGCTGGGCTGGAAGCGGGCGCCCTCCTCATTGGTCCAGTTCACGACCGCGAGGTTGTAGCGGTAGTCGCCCGACCGGACCCGGTCCTCGAGCGCGGCCACCGCGTGGAAGGCGGTGACCACACCGACCTGGCCGTCGAAGCGACCGCCGTCGGGTTGGGAGTCCAGGTGGGACCCCACCATGACGACGGGCCGCTCGTCCGGTTCGGCGACGAAGAAGAACTGGTTCCCGACCTGGTCGGTGCGGGCGAACCACCCGCGCGCGGCGGCCAGGGCGGCCAGCCGGTCGCGGGCCCGGCGGTCCTCGTCGGTCAGGGTCAGCCGGTGCAGCCCCCCGTTGCGTTCCCCGAAGGTGGAGAACTCGGCGAAGTCGGCCAGGAAGTCGGGAACCAGTTCCTGCATCAGATCTGCTCCAGCCAGGTCTCGAAGTCGGGGTGACGCGAGATGGTGAAGGTGCGGTAGAGCTTCCAGGCGCCGTACTTGTAGTAGTCGAACTCCTCGTTGCGCACGGCGTTGTTGATCAGGCCCCACAGGCCCCACTTGGTGTCGGCGATCATGCGGCTGATCATCACGCGGGCGAAGAACTTCTCGTCGAAGTGGCCGAGGTAGCGCTCGACCAGCAGACGGGTGTTCTCTTCGCTGACGAACATCTCGCACAGCAGCACGCCGAGCTCGTAGGCGACGTCGTTGTTGGCGGCGTACTCGAAGTCGAGCAGCTTGACCGGCTTGTCGTCGCTGAGCAGGAAGTTGCCCGGCATCGGGTCGTTGTGGGCCGGCACCATGGTCAGCCCGGCCGCCAGGTAGCGCTCCTTGGCCCGCTCGTAGTTGGCCAGCACCTCGGTGGCGAAGGCCGGCAGTTCGATGTTGTCGGCCTTGACCTGGTCGTAGTGCTCATCGACCATGTCGAACATCGTCTTGGTGTCGGCCAGCGCCGGGGTGGCGTGCCACTGGCGGTAGACGTCCATCACCTTGCCGAAGACGTCCATGTCCTGGAAGTCCAGGGTGGTGGCGGTGCGGTACTCGTTGCCGATGAACTCGGAGTACTCGACGCCGGTCTGTTCGTCGAGGAAGTAGACCTTCGGGCTGATGCCGGCCTCGGCGGCCTGCACGGCGGCCAGGTTGGCGGCATTGCGGTCGATGAAGGCCTCGGTGCCGGGCCCGGGGATCTTGGCGAAGACCTCGCCGTCGACCCCGTCGATGCGCAGCTTGAAGTTGAAGTTGGTCAGGCCACCCGGGACGGGTTCATGGGTGTAGGACTTGCCCGCCCACTCGGGGTTGCGCTCGAAGCTCTGCTGCAGCAGGTCCATGTTGGTGGGGTTGCTCATGCCAGCGCCTCCTCGACCTGGGTCTTCCAATTGGTGTCATTCATGGCGATCTCGGCCAGGGTCATGTGCCACAGCCCGTACTTGACCGAGTCGAGGCTGTCGTCGGGGTCGGTGCGCGAGCGCAGGGTGGTCAGCAGCGCCCAGCGCAGGTGTTCGAGCACCGCCACGACGAGGGCGACGGCACGGTCCTTGGCCGAGGAGTCAGGCAGCAGTTCAGTGAGCAGGGTCTGGGCGTCGAGCACGGTCGGGGTGGCCTCAGACAGCAGCAGCGCGGCGTCGTGCACCTTGGACAGCTTGGCGGCCGAGCCCCAGCCGACCAGGCGGATGTCGCCGTCCTGGTTGACCATGATGTTGGACGAGGTGGCCTCGCCCTGGGAGGGCAGCAGCGTCAGGTCCTTGCGGTCCTCGAGCAGCACGTCGGTGAACGGCTTGAGCCGCTCGATCATGCCCAGCACGCGCGGGTCGACGGTGATGTTGCGGTCCTCGCACTCGTCGAGCAGGTGGAGGACGTCGATCAGCGGGCTGCGCTGGGTCAGCTCGATCTCGAGCTCGGCGAAGTCGGCGCGGGCCTTGCGCAGGCGTGCCCGGAAGTCGGGGTCGGCGTAGTAGTCCAGCCGGGCCACCCGCCACCCGTTGGCGAGCAGTTCGGTGAGCACGATGCCGGTCTCGGGGTCGGTGGCGTAGACCTTCGGCGCGATGCCGAGGTCACCGGCTGCCTTGGCGGCGGTGATGTTGTTGTAGCGGTTGCGCCACGACCAGGCGTGGCGGCTCATGACCTTGGCGAGAACGGGGCCGAAGCGCTCGCTCTCCCCCTTGATCAGCACGTTGTCGGAGGCCCACCAGCTCGGTGAGGGTACCTGGGCGACGACGTCAGACCACTCGATGTGGCCGAGGTCGTGGTGGCTGGCGAAGTCCAGCAACCTCTGCTTGGCGTTCAAAGACGTTCCCTTCGATTCTCAGTTGCCCGGCGTGTGCACGCTGGTGGACAGGGTGGTGATGGTGGCGTTGAACAGGTCGTGCGACATCTCGACAGGACGCCCTTCGGCGTCGTGTCCGATCCGGGAGACGTCGAACAGGGGGGTGTCGACCTTGACCTGCAAGAGGTGGGCGACGTTGGTGGTGGCGCGGCCGATCTTGATGGTCTCGTCGACTGCGGCGATGGCGACGCCGTAGTGCTGCTCCAACAGTTCGTAGATCGACCCCAGGGAGTGCTCGAGCAGGCCGGGGAAACGGTCCGACGGCAGGATCATCTGCTCCAGGGACAGGGGTTCCTGGTCGGCGAGCCGCAGCCTCAGGAGAACGGTGACGGGGTCGCCGACGTTGATGTCGAGGCCGCTGGCTTCGGCCAGTTCGGCTTCGCGCTCGACCGCCGAGATCACCCGGGTGGTGCTCTGGTGGCCCTGTTCACCCAGCAATGCGGGCACCCCCTGGATGCGGTCGAGTTGGCGGCGGATCGAGAACGGTGCGGCGGGCTCGACGGGGTCGGCCCGCAGGGAGGGGCGGACTTCGCGCAGGTAGATGCCACCGGCGCGGCCGACGCGGCGTTCGAGCAGCCCGTCGTCCTCGAGGCGGGCCAGGGCCTTGCGCAGGGTCCCGCGGGAGGTGGACAGCTCGGCGGCCAGGTCGCGTTCCGAGGGCAGTCGTGACTGGCCGGCGGCACGCCGCTCGGCCATCAACAGCACGAGGCTGTCGACCAAAGAATCCACCGTATTTGGTTCAGCGGATTGGACCATTTGAGCACCTCCTTTGGTGTTCTGGTGTGGCAAGTCTGTGACACAACTCACAGGATTTCAACCCCGGTATCAGTAGGTGAGCCGGCCGTTCCCTCAGGGCCGCCCGCGCCGTAGCCTGAGCGTGTGCGGCACCGACCCGGCGCAACAAATGGCACATCTGAATAAACCATTGCGTCCTTTCCTGCACATTGTGGGTGGTATGTTGACTGCAATGCATGCCTAGTTCAGCGAACAATTGTTGCGCCCATGTTTCAAGTAAATGAGGACCATATGTCAGCTCGCCCCCGTTCCGTCAGCCAGCTCCACGAGCAGTTCGCCAGCGACCCCCAGTCAGTGGTGACCCAGACCCATTCGTCCGCCCGGGCGGCCGAGCTCGCCACCGAGCAGTTGAGCGCGTTCACCTGCGTCAACTCCGCCGCCGAGTCCACCGCTCAGGAGCTCGCCACCCAGGACCCAGCCGGTCGGCCGTTGTTCGGGGTGCCGCTCAGCGTGAAGGACAGCCTGCACGTGACCGGCCTGCCCCGTTGGCACGGCACCGCCCTGGCCACCGGCAAGGTGTCCACCTTCGATTCGGCGCCGGTGCAGCGCCTGCAGGAGGCCGGGGCCGTCATCGTCGGCAAGACCTCCATGTCGGAGATGGGGTTGCTGGCCTCGGGGCTGGGCTCCCAGTTCCCGGTCGTGCGCAACCCCTGGAACCCGGCGCAGACCCCCGGCGGGTCGAGCTCGGGTGCCGGCGCCTCGATCGCGGCCGGTGTCACCGTGGCCGGTATCGGCACCGACATTGCCGGCAGCGTGCGCCTGCCCGCGGCCCACTGCGGGATCGTGGCCCTGAAGCCCACCCAGAACACCCTGCCCTACGCCTCGGCCAGCACCTGGCGTTCGGCCGGCCCGATGGCCCGCACGGTGGCCGACGCCCGCACTCTGTTCGAGGTGGTCTCGCGCACCGACACCTCCGACCAGCTGGGCTTCGGCTACGACGTGGCCCCCGGCAGCACCCGTCGTCCGGTTGAGGACCTCAAGGGACTGCGGGTCGGGGTGATGGAATGGCCCGGCTACGGGCCCCGGATGAATGAGGACACCGCCCGGCTGTTCCGTGGCGCGGTCGACCTGCTGGCCGGTGCCGGCGCCGAACTGGTCGACTACACCCTCGGGGCCACCGAGCAGGATTTCGCCGCCCTGGACCGCTGCCTGATGGTGCGCGGCCAGGCCGAGATCGCCGCCGTGGAGCCTGATCGGGTGCAGTACCTGCTGCCGCAGGTGCGGGCGTGGCTCGATGCCGGCCCCGAGCAGTCGGCCGCCGACTACTACCGCGACTTCGAGCACCTCTCGGCGCGCGCCGGCCAGTTGCTGAGCGCCGCCTCGGCGTTCGACCTGATCGTCTCGCCGGTGATGGGTGACCACACCTTCCCCGCCGAGGACTTCGGGCCCGACCTGTCGAAGCCGCTGCTGCACCACTGCGGCTACACCGCCTGGTGGAACCAGACCGGCCAGCCCGCCATGAGCCTCAACATGGGCCTGGCCGCTGACGGCATGCCGGTCGGGCTGCAGCTCATCGCCCGCCGCCGCGACGACTGGTCGCTGCTCAACATCGCTGAATTCGTGGAAGCGCAGCTCGCCCTCGACACCGAGTGGCCCGACCTGGTCGTGGAGGCCTGAGAACATGTCTGTTGACGAACGCTATGAATCTGCCCTGACGGTGCTGCGCGCGGCTGCCGAACGCGGCCTGGACTGGTTCCAGAAGGCCTCGCTCGACGTCGAGCACAAGGGTGACGGGTCGCCGGTGACCGCTGCCGACCGCGACCTGGAGAGCTTCCTGCGCGCCGAACTCGGTGCCCTGTTCCCCGAGGACGGGTTCCTCGGCGAGGAGTTCCCCGAGACCCCCGGCACCTCGGGTGGGCGCTGGATCGCCGACCCGATCGACGGCACCAAGTCGTTCATCCACGGCACCCCGCTGTGGACCACCCTGCTGGCCTACGAGACCGCTGAGGGCGTGCAGTTCGGGGCGATTTCCTGCCCCGCGACCGGGCAGCTGGTCTACGCCCAGCGCGGCAAGGGCTGCTTCGACCAGGCCGGACGACGGGTCAGCGCGTCGAAGAAGACCGATCTCGACGGCGCCTACGTGATGGCCAGCTGGCTGGAGCAGTGGCCGCTGCCGCTGATCGACCAGCTGCAGTCCGGCGGCACCGTGGTGCGCACCTGGGGGGATGCCTTCGGCTACCTGCTGGTCGCCCAGGGGCACGCCGAGGCCATGGTCGACTTCGAGGTCTCACCGTTCGACATCGCCCCGATGCCGGTGATCCTGGAGGAGGCCGGGGCCGTGTTCACCGACCTGGCCGGTGAGCGCAGCATCTACAACGGTCACTCGATCGGCGCGGCCACCCCCGAAATCCACCAGGCGCTGCTGGCCCGGCTGCAGGCCGCGAGTCAGTCCTGAGGCTTCTTCGACTTCTTCGACCTCGTCATGCTCCCAGCGTATGCGCGGGCGCACGCAGCCTCAGCACGAGGTCGACGACCATGAAGCCGAGGTCCCAGACGGTCTTGAGCACCACGATCACCCACACGATCTGCGGTACCTGGCCGACTTCGAAGCGCTGCAGGAACGTGAAGACCACCAGCAGGTGCAAGCCCAGCACCCGCGGTACGGGCGGGAAGGCCAGGTAGGCCGCGTTGGTCACCGACCACCGGCCGCCCTGGGCGAACCAGAACACCACCAGGGCCACCACGTACCCGGTGAGCAGGAGCACGAGGTTCAGCACCCAGCTGGCCGCCGAGCCGTGCAGCCCCACGCTGGCCGCGAACACGATCGCCAGGATCGTCCCGACCAGCGTGAAGATGCCGGCGATCATGGCGAACACGAAGGCGAACAGCTCCGAGCCGGTCAACCACGTGGGCGGCTTCGTGATGAACATGGTGATCGGGCTGGGGCTGTGGTAGGTCAGCAGCCGCACCACCGTCGTCACGATGATCAGCACGTTCTCGATGGCGTAGAACATGACCAGGTCACTCACACCCCACGAGCCGAACAGCAGCGTCAGCACCGGCCCGGCGTTGACCACCACCATCACCAGCAGGCTGAGTGCCCAGCCAAAGCGCAGCGGCAGGCGCCCCGCCAGTTGGGCGAGCGCCTGCAGCCCCAGGAACCTGCCGAGGGCCAGCAGCATCAGCCCAGCAGGTCGTTGATCACGATCGACTGGTCGCGGCCCGGTCCGACACCGATGCCCGAGATGCGGCAGTTGATCTTCTGCTCGAGGAAGCGGACGTAGGCCTGGCAGTTGGCCGGCAGGTCATCGAAGCTGCGGACGTCGGAAATGTCCTCGTCCCAGCCATCGAGGAACTCGTAGATCGGCACGGCGTGGTGCAGTTCCGACTGGCTCATCGGCATGGTGTCGTGGCGCACCCCGTTGACGTCATAGGCGACGCAGACGGGGATCTTCTTCCACCCCGAGAGGATGTCGAGCTTGGTCAGGAAGACGTCGGTGAACGAGTTCACCATCACGGCATGCTCGACCAGCACCGAGTCGAACCAGCCACAGCGGCGCTTGCGGCCGGTGGTGGCGCCGTACTCGCCGCCCTTCTCGCGCAGGGTTTCGCCGTCCTCGTCGAACAGTTCGGTCGGGAAGGGCCCCTCCCCCACGCGGGTGGTGTAGGCCTTGGCGATGCCGACCACGCGGTCGATGCGGGTCGGGCCGACACCGGTGCCGGTGCAGGCGCCGGCCGCGGTCGGGCTGGACGAGGTGACGTAGGGGTAGGTGCCGTGGTCGACGTCGAGGTGGCTGGCCTGGGCACCCTCGAACAGCACGACCTTGCCCTGGTCCAATGCCTCGTTCAGCACCCGTGCACTGTCGACCACGTGGGGGCGCAGGCCCTCGGCGTGGCTGAGCAGCCGCTCGGTCACCTGGATGGGGTCGATCTCGCGCCGGTTGTACAGCTTGACCAGCACCTGGTTCTTGTTGTCGAGGCTGGCCTCGACCTTCTGGCGCAGGATCGACTCGTCGAACAGGTCCTGCACGCGGATGCCGACCCGGTTGACCTTGTCGGCGTAGGCCGGGCCGACGCCGCGGCCGGTGGTGCCGATCTTGCGCTTGCCGAGGAAGCGCTCGGTGACCTTGTCCAGGGTGGTGTGGTACGGCGTGATGATGTGGGCATTGGCCGAGACCAGCGGGTGCGGAACCTCGACCCCGCGCGCGGCCAGCGCGTCGAGTTCCTGCTTGAACACGTCGAGGTCGATGACCACGCCGTTGCCGAGCACCGTCGTGGTGCCGGGGTTCAGGATGCCCGAGGGCAGCAGGTGCAGGATGAACGTGTCGCCGCCGACCTTGATGGTGTGGCCCGCGTTGTTGCCGCCGGAGAACCGGACGCAGTAGTCGACGCGGTCACCGAGGTTGTCGGTGGCCTTTCCCTTGCCCTCGTCGCCCCATTGGGCTCCGACCACGACAATTCCGGGCATCGCGGCGTCCTTTCGCTAGGTGACGTACCGCTTCACTCTAGATCCGTGCGAGGACGCGACTCGACCAATGACGGTGGGTGAGAGCGAACTGTGACCCGGCCGCGGGCGTTCCCCCGGACGCGAGGGTGAGGTGGGGCCAAGAACCCTGCTGGCCCGGGACTCCTGCCGGCGCGGGACTCCTGCCGGCTCAGAACTCCTGCTGGCTGAGTTCCTGGTAGCCCTCCTCGGTGGAGTCACGCAGGAACTGGGCGCAGCGTTCGGCCTCGTCGTTGTCGCCGATCCGCTCGGCGGCGATGGTCAATGCCCACAGGCAGCGCAGGAACCCCTGGTTGGGTTCGTGGTCGTAGGGGATGGGCCCGGCACCCTTCCACCCGCTGCGGCGCAGTGCGTCGAGGCCACGGTGGTAGCCGGTGCGGGCGTAGGCGTAGGCGGCGATGTCGGCGGCTTCCGAGTGGGTCATCAGCGACCCTTCGGCCAGGATCGCCCAGCACAGCGACGACGCGGGGTTCTCGCGCAGCACCTCGTAGAAGGCGTCGCGCCCGCGGTCGATGAGGGCGTCCACCGCCGGGTCGTCCGGCAGTCGGGTCGGGGCGCCGCTGGCTGCCGCCATCAGGTTCGGGTGGGTCTCAGGTCCGGCCATGGCCTCACTCTATCCATGGGGCCGATCGTGGGCGGGCAGCCCCCGCGGCGCGGCTCACCGGTCCACAGCGGACGATGGTGAGAGTGGACGAGGGCGCGGGCGGCGGCGGGGTCGCGCTCAGGGTTGCAGCGGCATCGTGGGTGCGGTGAGCAGGCCGACGTCGACCAGTTTGCGTTCCAGCAGCGGGATCATCGTCTGGACGTAGGTGTTGCTCAGGTGGCTGGTCTGGCGGTAGACGAAGACGTTGCCGATCACCACCGGGCAGGTGGCGCGGCCCGGGGGGCAGATCCAGTCGTTGAGGTTGATCATCTCGGCATTGGTCAGGCGTTGGTAGGCCTGGGTCAGTTGCGCGGTGCCGGTGCCCTGGTTGGTGGGGAACTCGCACTCGGTCAGGTCGCTGACCTGCTCGGCGCAGGTGTAGACCGAGGTCTCGTTCGGCGGGGCAGGGGTGTCGGCGATGATCAACACCTTGCTGCCACGGGCCTGCAGCTGCGTCAAGTAGTCAGCCAGCCCCGGCGCGGAGTCCTCGACGAACATCAGTGAGCTGGTGATCACCAGGTCGGGAGGCACCCCCAACAGCGCCTTCAGCAGGCTGGCGTTGTACTGGTTGCACTGCACGTACTGGTCGCGGGAGGTGAAGGCGCAGCCCGACTTCGACAGGTTCTGCACGCGCCAGCCGTGGCGTTGGCCAATGACGTCGAAGGCCGGCTGCCACTGGTCGATCTTGGAGTCACCCACCAGCGCCACCCGCAGGGTGCCGTTCGGGTCACCCGAGAGGCACTCGTCGGCCCCGACCACGGTGGAGGTGTTGCGCTCGCGCTGGCAGCCGTTCAGGTAGCCGGGTGGCAGGTCCTGGTCGGCCACCGCGGGGGCCGGTTGCACCGGCTGGGTCTGGGCCAGCGCGGGAGCCAGGTGCGTCCTCAGTTCGGGCACACCGGTCGCGCCGGCGTCCGCGACCAGGGCCAGCGCCCCGATGTAGTCACCGGTGACCGGGCCCAGCGAGGGGGCGGCCGGGGTGCTCGCCGCCGTCGAGGGCACGGGGGTGAGGCTGACCGTGGGCGGTGGTGACACCACGGTGCCCTGGAACTGGGGTGCCCGCCCCCAGACCATGGCGCCCAGGATGCCGGGCACCAGCATCGCCACCAGGGCGTTGCGCAGCGCGAGTCGGCCCTGCCAGGACCGGATGTTGCCGAAGCGGATCGGGGTTTCCAGCACCTTGCCGGTCAGCCACGCCAGCAGGATCGCCACCACGGCGACACCGAACTTGTGGCCCCAGCCGAGCTCGGGATTGGCCGGGCTGGTCCACAGGGCGCCGGCGAAGATGATCAGCGGCCAGTGCCACAGGTACAAGGAGTACGAGATCGCCCCCAGGAAACGCATGGGGGCAGCCCCCAGGGCTCGTCCGACGATGTTGTCGCCATCGGCGACGCCGGCGGTGATCACGAGCATGGTGCCGATGACCGGCAGCAGTGCCATGGACCCGGGCCAGGGCATCTCGGTGGAGATGACGAACCCGGCCGCCACCACCAGCGCGACCCCTGCCAGGGCCAGGCCGGCCAGGAACCTGCGGCCACGCTCGTCCCACAGGCGCTGTTGCAGCCAGGGGGCGGCGATCGCGATCAGCGCCCCTGCCCCGATCTCCCAGAAGCGGGTGGTCGAGACGAAGTAGGCCTCGGCCGGGTGGGTGGCGGTGTAGTGCACCGACCAGGCGAAGGAGCCACCGACGATCGCCACCAGGGCGGCGGTGAGCAGCCACACGGCCCGGGTGCGCAGCAACTTGGCGAGCAGGAAGCAGCCGATCACCAGCAGGGGCCAGACCAGGTAGAACTGCTCCTCGACGGCCAGTGACCAGTAGTGCTGCACGGCTGAGGCACCGGAGTCCTCGGCCAGGTAGTCGACTGACCTGGCCGCGAGGGTCCAGTTGACGACGTAGAACGCCGAGGCGAGCACGTCGAGGCCGAGTTCGCGCCATTGCGACTGTGGCATGACCATCCAGCCGACCACCGCGGTGAACACCAGCACCAGGGTGGCGGCCGGGACGAGTCTTCGCACCCGGTTGGCATAGAAGGTCAACAGCTTGGGCCGTTCCCCGCGCCGGACCTGGCCGACCAGTTGGGAGGTGATCAGGAAGCCGGAGATGACGAAGAACACGTCGACGCCGCTGAAGCCGCCGCGGAAGCCCGGCACCCCCAGGTGGTACAGCAGCACCCACAGCACCGCGATGGCACGCAGGCCCTCGATGTCGCCGCGCAGGCGGGAGTACTTCGGGCCCGGGCCGAGCACCCGCTTGAGGCGCAGGCCCCAGGGTTCGGGACGGTCCTCGACCAGGCCCCGCCGCAGGGACGCCGATTCCGCGCTGCCAGGGGAGGCGAGCCGGGCCTGCCGGTGCCGGGCGAGGTCGCCGGGCGGAGGTGGCGGGACGGGCGTCTCGGTGACCGGGACCCACGCCCCACCCGGGGACGGGGGCGACTCCGGTTCGGGTTCTGGTTCCGGTTCGGGGTCAGGTTCCGGTTCGGGTTCCGGGCCGGGTTCGGGTTCGGGGTCGGGTTCCGGCGCGGGTTCCGGTTCGGGCTCGGGTTCCGGTTCGGGCTCGGGTTCCGGTTCCGGCGCGGGCTCTGGTTCCGGCGCGGGTTCCGGTTCCGGCTCAGGCTCGGGTTCCGGCTCCGGCTCGGGCTCCGGGGCCTGGTCGGCCAGGTGGGCACCGGCCTGCCCGCTGCCTGACTCCCCCATCCGCTCCAGCGACGGCAGGAATCGGCGCGGACGAGGGGCGTTCAGCTCGTCGTCGGCGTCCTCGGGGCTCTCGATGCCACGGGCGGTGCGGAAGCGCCTGGGCGCGTTCTCCTCGTCCGATTCGGCATCAGTGGGGGCGCCCACCATTCCCCGCGCGGCCAGGCCGCGCATGGCCCAGACCCGCACCGGCGGGGTCCAGCCCTCCTCGATGCGCGACGGTCCGCCGCGGCGGGGCGCGGACTCCGGGGAGTCGGCGTCCTCGGGCACCACCAGCCCGCGTCTTCCGCGCCGTGGTGGGGAGTCCGGCTGGTCCTCGACGTCCTCGGCGGAGGCAAAGCCCCGTCGTCCCGCGCGCCCCCTCGGTCGAGCCTGCGGCACAGGGTTGTCGGGTTCCCCAGGGTTGTCGGGTTCCTCAGGGCTGTCCGGCTCCCCCGGGCTGTCGGGTTCGGGGCTGTCGAGTTCGGGCTCTTCAACTCGCGCGCGGCGGCTTGCCCGCGCGGGCTGGGTGTCGTCGTCCGTCCCTGCGGGGTCGTCCGCCACGGCGCGGCGCGCGGCGCGCCGGCCCACGGCTCGAAGGTTCGCCAGGGTCGGCTGGTCGTCGTCCGACATGTTTTCACCGTCACCCAAGCCGTCGCGCGGGCTCTGGGATGACATCGGACAGCGACCCCTTTCACATGCCGGCCGAGCGGCCAATCTGCAGACTTGCTGAGTCTACAAGCAGCACCGGAGCACGCCGCCAATTGTGAGCACCCGGGCGCAGCGCATTAGACTCACCACGTCCAGGACTCACCCGACGTTGCCCTCCGCGCGCCTGAGGTCAGGGGCCACCTGCCAGTTGACGTCCCTGCGCTGGCCTCCCCACGCGAAAGCCCACACACCCATGCCAGTACGCAATGACCTGCGCAATGTCGCCATCGTGGCCCACGTCGACCACGGCAAGACCACCATGGTGGACGCCATGCTGTGGCAGTCCGGGGCCTTCCGCGAGGGTGCCGACATCGACAACCGAGTGATGGACTCGATGGACCTCGAACGCGAGAAGGGCATCACCATCCTCGCGAAGAACACCGCCGTCAAGCACGTGATCAACGGCGAAGAGGTCACCATCAACATCATCGACACCCCCGGCCACGCCGACTTCGGCGGTGAGGTCGAGCGCGGGCTCGAGATGGTCGACGGCGTGGTGCTGCTGGTGGACGCTTCCGAGGGGCCGCTGCCGCAGACCCGGTTCGTGCTGCGCAAGGCGCTGGAGAAGAAGCTGCCGATCATCGTGGTGGTCAACAAGGTCGACCGTCCCGATGCCCGGATCACCGAGGTCATCGACGAGACCTACGAACTGTTCATGGATCTGGTCGACGAGGACAACGCCGCCGTGCTCGACTTCCCGGTCGTCTTCGCCTCGGCGAAGGCCGGACGAGCCTCGCGCACCCAGCCCGAGAACGGCGCCATGCCCGCCGAGACCAACCTCGAGCCGCTGTTCGAGACCATCATGGAGACCATCCCGGCGCCCAGCTACACCGAGGGCGCGCCGCTGCAGGCCCACGTCACCAACCTCGACTCCTCGCCCTACCTGGGCCGGCTGGCACTGTGCCGCATCATCGAGGGCGAGATCGTCCGCGGGCAGACCGTCGCCTGGTGCAAGGCCGACGGCACCGTGACCAATGTGAAGCTGTCCGAACTGCTGATGACCGATGCGCTCGAGCGCAAGCAGGCCGACAAGGCCGGGCCCGGCGACATCGTCGCGATCGCCGGCATCGCCGACATCACCATCGGTGAGACCCTGTCGGACCCGAACAACCCCAAGCCGCTGCCGCTGATCCATGTCGACGAGCCGTCGATCTCGATGACGATCGGCATCAACACCTCCCCCCTGGCCGGCAAGTCGGGCAAGAACCTCACCGCCCGCCTGGTGAAGGCCCGCCTCGAGCAGGAACTGGTCGGCAACGTCTCGATCCGGGTGAACCCGACCGATCGTCCCGACACCTGGGAAGTGCAGGGACGAGGCGAACTGCAGCTGGCGATCCTGGTCGAGATGATGCGGCGCGAGTCGTTCGAACTGACCGTCGGCAAGCCGCAGGTGGTCACCCGGATGATCGACGGCAAGCTGCACGAGCCGTTCGAAAAGCTCACCGTCGACGTCCCCGAGGACTACCTGGGTGTGGTCACCCAGCTGATGGGCCTGCGCCGCGGACGCCTGGAGCAGATGGTCAACCACGGCACCGGCTGGGTGCGCCTGGAGTATGTCGTGCCCGCCCGCGGCATGATCGGCTTCCGCAACGAGTTCCTGACCGAGACCCGTGGCACCGGCATGATGCACCACGTCTTCGACTCCTACGAACCGTGGGTCGGTGAGATCCGCACCCGCGGCACCGGGTCGCTGGTGGCCGACCGAACCGGTGTGGTCACCTCGTACGCACTGTTCAACCTGCAGGAGCGCGGCACCCTGTTCGTGGGCCCGGGTGCGGCCGTCTACGAGGGCATGGTGGTGGGTGAGAACGCCCGTGCCGACGACATGGACGTCAACCCCACCAAGGAGAAGAAGCTCACCAACGTGCGCTCCTCGACCGGCGACGAGCTCGAGCGGCTGATCCCGCCGAAGCTGCTGAACATGGAGCAGGCGCTGGAGTACTGCGCCGGGGACGAGTGCTTGGAGGTCACCCCGACCGACGTGCGCATCCGCAAGGTGGCCCTCAACGCCAACGACCGGGCCAAGCTGCGCAACAGGGCCAAGCAGGGCTGAGTCACCCCACTGGGGTATGATCTGGGCTCCCGGGGCAGTCCCCCGTGGGTGACATTCAACTGAAATTTCTTGCGGCAGCGGGCAACCGATTGGGTGACCGGCGCGTATGTAGGTGAGGATGAGGCGTACGCCTCGAGTAGTTGAGGATGAGGCGTACGCCTCAAGGTGAGTGAAGGGTTTTCGTCATGCGCAGTCCAGCAACCGGTCCGGGACGTCGAATCGCGGCAGTGGCTGCGGCCATCGCGCTGGCCGCCAGCTCGCTGTTCGTCGTCACTGACGCCCAGGCCGAGATCGTCGTCCCCGAGTTCATCACGGTCCAGGCCCAGCCCGGTGACACCGGCGAAGAGGTCAACCAGATCCAGGCGATGCTGTTCCGCATCGGCCTGCTGCGCCTCAACGAGCGCACCGGCACCTACGACGCCACCACCACCGCGGCGGTGAAGACCTTCCAGAAGCAGAAGGGCCTCGCCGAGACCGGCATCGTCGACGGCATCACCCAGCAGCAGCTGCTGGCCGCCTACCGCGCCGCCGAGACCGCGAACCTGCCGACGAAGAACGTCAAGCGCCAGGTCGCCAAGCCGATCCCGACGCCGACCCCCACCCCGGTCTCGGACGTCGTCAAGTACCAGCTCAACTCCAAGTGCGATGACGAGGCGAAGGTGCTGTGCGCCGACCAGTCCCGCCGGAAGGTCTGGTACCTCGAGAACGGCAAGGTCGTCAAGGAGTTCGACGCCCGCTTCGGCGCCCCCAGCACCCCGACCCGCAACGCCAACTGGCGGATCACCCGCAAGGTGCGTGACGAGGTCAGCTACCTGTACAACATGGTCCCGATGCCCTTCTCGATGTACTTCTCCGGCGGCCAGGCCTTCCACTACTCGGCAGACTTCGCCCGGGTCGGCTGGAACAACGCCCGCGGCGGCAGCCACGGCTGCATCAACCTGCGTGACTACGCCGGCGCGGAGTACATCTTCAACCGCGTCCCGGTGGGCACCCTGGCCATCGTCCAGGCCTGAGGCCGCTGCTTCGAACCCGGCCCGTCCCGCCACTGCGCGGGGCGGGCCGGGTTCTTTGCCGGGGCTGCCCTTGTGCCGCAACTGCCCTTGCACCGCAGCTCCCGCGCCGCTTGAGGGTGCGAGGATGAGCCCATGAACGAGATCGCGCAGGCAGGCTGGAAGCTCAGCATCATCCGTGGCGTCATCGGCATCGTCTTCGGGCTCATCCTGATCATCTGGCCGACATCGGCGCTGGTCTTCGTCCTGCTGTGGGGCATTTTCGTGGTGCTAGACGGCCTCGGCTGGTTCGCCTCGGCGTTCTCGCCGGGGCTGTCCGGCCTCGGGCGTGGAGTGCTGGTCGTGCTGGGGCTGCTCGCCGTGGTCGCAGGCGCCCTGGCGATCTTCCGGCCCGGGCTGACGGTCGCCGTGCTGGTGACCCTGGTGGGCATCTGGCTGGTGGTGCGTGGTCTGGCGGGCGCGGCGCTGGCCCTCGTGCTGGCCCGCGGGGGCACCCGCTGGTGGTTGCTGCTGGGCGCACTGCTCGACATCGTGCTCGGCGTGGTGTTCTTCCTCAACCCGACCACCGCCGCCAAGGCGATCGTGGTGGTGCTCGGCATCACCGTGGTGCTCTGGGGCATCGTGCTGGTGCTGCTCGGCCTGGCCCTGCGCAGGCACCCCGAAGACCTGGTGCCCGACGGCAACCTGGTCATCAAGGGCGAAGTGGTCTGAGGGCTCCCATCCCCTGAGTTCCCCTCTGTTTGCCCCTGAACGGTGCACTTGCCCCTGTTCCCAAACAGGGGCAAGTGCACCGTTCTAGGGCAAGTAGCGCGATCGCGGCAGAGTTGTCCACAGATCGTCCGGACTGCTGGTGAACGCGCGGTCCCGCGGCTTCACTGGGGCGATGGACGACCTGATTCCCACGGCCCAGCTGCGCCTGCAGGGGCTGGGCAACCGCGAGATCGCCCGCCGGGTTTCCGCCGGCGAACTGACCCGAGTCCTGCGGGGCCACTACCTGTGCTCGGTGCCGGACGAGCAGGCCCTGCACCTCCAGCGGGCCCTGTCGTGCCCCGACCAGGTGCTGGCCCTGGAGTCGGCCGCCCTCGTCCACGGGTTGCCCATCAGCCAGCTGCCCGAGCTCGTGCAGGTCATCATGCACGGCGCCGGACGATCGCGAACGCGCGGGGTGAAGCGGGTGACCAGCGCGCCATTGCCCGCTGCCCACATCACCGAGGTGAACGGTGCGCGGCTCACCACTGTCGCGCGCACCGTGGTCGACATCACTCGGACGAGGGGGCTTGAACCCGGGCTGGTGGCCTGGGAGGCAGCCCGCTGGCGAGCCCGCGAGGCCAAGCTCCTGGACCGGTTCGATGCCGAGACCGGCGAGGCGATCGAGCTGTTGAGCGGACGACGCGGGGTCCAGCGGGCACGCATCGCGCTGGCCAGCGCCTCGTCCCGGTCGCAGAGCCCGATGGAAACCCGCAGCCTGATCAGGATTCGGGAGTTGCGCCTGCCGA
Organism: Aestuariimicrobium sp. Y1814; assembly: GCF_050113895.1. Classification (NCBI taxonomy): domain Bacteria; kingdom Bacillati; phylum Actinomycetota; class Actinomycetes; order Propionibacteriales; family Propionibacteriaceae; genus Aestuariimicrobium; species Aestuariimicrobium sp. Y1814. The sequence goes on from NZ_JBNJRW010000004.1 coordinate 105,761, forward strand.
CACCAGTGCAGCAGTACTCGGTGGTCGACCAGGACGGCTCCTGGCTCGGGACCACTGACTTCGCCTGGCCCGAGCTCGGGGTGCTCGGTGAGTACGACGGCCAGGACAAGTACGACAGCCTCGCCCGACCCGGCGAGACCCCGGTCCAGGTGATGCGGTGCGAGAAGAGGCGCCAGGAGCGCATGGAAGCCGTGGGGTGGGTCTTCGCGCGGTGGGGCAAGGAGGAGGTGCGTCGTCCGGCTGCCCTTCGTGCCCGGATCGAGGCCGCGATGAAGGTCGCCGCGAGCCGAGTTGGTCGTCCACTGCCCGGTGTTGAGCGCTGAGGGCCTGCCCGTGTGCTTACCCCGGCTCATCCCCGGGCCTGAGCGCCACCCTCGGGCCTGAATCCTCCTAGTTGCCCTACTACGGTGCACTTGCCACCGTTCCGGAACGGTGGCAAGTGCACCGTTCAGGGGCAAGTAGAGGGGTCAGGCGGCCACCTGGGCCAGCAGGGCCGCGAGTGCGTCGCCGACCACCCGGACCTCGCCGACCGGGCGGCCATGGCCGAGCACCGGGGCGGTCCTCAATGCCTCCAGGGCCGCAACGTCACCACCGGCCCCGGAGGTCATCGCCTGCAGCACCGTCGCCGCCAAGGGCAGCACCGCCCGATCCCCGCCGTCATCCACCTTGATGGCGAGCCCGCGTCCGTCGGCCAGGCCGATCCCCACGCAGGCCTCGGCCCCGGCCTTGGCCACCATGCCGGGCACCGCCCGGTGCAGGGCCAGGTCGTAGCGGCCCTCACCCGAGGCGTACTCCGGGTGCCGCCGGAACGCCTCGGCCACCCGGCGCTCGGGCCCGTCAGCCGCACCAGCCACTCGTCCAAAGGCCCTCGCCAGGCCCGCCAAACTGGTGGCGAACAGCGGTGCCCCACAGCCATCGACCGTGAACGGCCGGTGGCTGCCGCAGTACTCGTCGACCGCCTCGGCGACCGCCTGCTGCAGCGGGTGGTCCACCGCCAGGTAGCTCGACGGGTCCCACCCCGCCAGCACGCAGGTGCGCAGCATCGCCGCGTGCTTGCCCGAACAGTTCTGGGTCAGTGACTCGGCATCGCGCCCCGACCGCACCCAGTCCGCCCGCGACCCGGCGTGCAGCGGCAGGTCGGGCGTGTTCTGCAGGGCCTCGACCCCCAGCCCCACTCCCCCGAGGATCTCGCGCACCCCGGCCAGGTGGTAGTCCTGCCCCGAATGCGAGGCGGCCGCCAGCGCCAACAGCTTCCCGTCAAGGTCCAGCCCCGCGCGCAGCATCGCCAGCGCCTGCACGGGCTTCAGCGACGAGCGCGCATACATCGGACGAGTCACCTCGCCGAGGCTCGCCACCACCTGCCCGTCCGGCCCGGTGACCACCACGGCGGCCCGGTGGACGCACTCGACCAGGTCTTCCCGCACCACCTCGACCAGGATCGGGTTGTCAGGGCTCATCGGCAGCGGTTCAGGCACAGGGGGAGCCTACGTGCTCAGGCCGACTCCCGCCTGCACCCGCAGGCAGGCCGCCTGGTGCTCGTCATCGACCGGCACCATCGGGGGCACCTGCTCGGCGCACTCGTCCATCACCACCGGGCAGCGGGTCCGGAAGACGCAGCCTGTGGGCGGGTTCACCGGTGAGGGCACATCACCGCGCAGCACGATCCGGTCACGGTTCTTCTCCTCGACCGGGTCGAGCTTCGGGATGGCCGACATCAGCGCCGTCGTGTACGGGTGCGCAGTCGCGCCGTAGATCGCCTCCCGCGGGGCGCGCTCCATCGCTCGTCCGAGGTAGAGCACCAGTACCTGGTGGCTCATGTACTCCACCGCGGCCAGGTCATGGGCGATGAACATGTAGCTCAGGCCCAGTTCGTCCTGCAGACGCTTGAGCAGGTTCATCACCTGGGCCTGCACGCTGACGTCGAGCGACGCAGTGGCCTCGTCCAGGATGATCAGTTTCGGCTCGACCGCCAGCGCCCGGGCGATGCAGACGCGCTGCCGCTGCCCACCCGAGAGCTGGTGCGGGTAGCGGCCCAGGAAGCGTTGCGGCAGGCCCACCAGGTCCATCAGTTCGGCGATCCGCGCCGACCGGTTGCCCTGGTGCAGGCCGTGGACCTCGAGCGGGTCGACCAGTGCATCACGGATGCTGCGCCGCGGGTCGAGCGAGGCCAACGGGTCCTGGAAGACCATTGACACCCGCCGACGCACCGCCTTCAACTGCGCACCGCGGGCAGCGGTCACGTCGAGCCCGTCCAGCATGATGGTGCCGCCGGTGGGTTCGACCAGCCGCATGATGGCATTGCCGATGGTCGACTTGCCCGACCCCGACTCACCGACCAGCCCCAGCGTCTCGCCCTGCCTGATCTCGAAGCTGACGTCCTCGACGGCATGGACGACCGGGCGGGGTCCGCGGTCGCGTTTCAGCAGGCTGCGCAGGGACAGGTCGCCCAGGCTGATCGGGAAGTGGACCTGCAGGTTGTTCACCTGCAGCAGTGGCTCGCCCGTGGGCAGCGCCGGACGAATGGTCACGGGTTCAGTCACGATGCACCTGCCTCAGCACAGAAGGAACGCACCCAGTGCGCCTCACCGATCTGGACCAGTTCGGGGCGCTCGTCCTCACACCGGGGGTCGGAGCGCACCTGGCAGCGGTCCCAGAACACGCAGCCCTTCGGCAGCGACCGCGGGTCGGGTGGCGAGCCGGGGATGGTGCTCAGTTCGCCCTCGGTCTGGCCCAGGGTCGGACGAGCCGCGAACAGCCCCTGCGTGTAGGGGTGCGAACGTTCCGCGTAGAGCACCTCGACGGGGGCCTGTTCGACGACCTGGCCGCCGTAGCAGACCACCACGTCGTCGGCGAGCCCACCGATGACACCCAGGTCGTGGCTGATCCAGACCACGGCGGTGCCCAGGCGTTCCTGCAGGTCCTTGACCACCGAGATGATCTGGGCCTGGATGGTGACGTCCAGCGCGGTGGTCGGCTCGTCGGCGATCAGCACCTCGGGGTCGCAGGCGAGCGCGATGGCGATCATCACCCGCTGCCTCATGCCGCCGGACAGTTCGTGGGGGTAGGCCTTCAACCGGCGTTCCGGGTCGGGGATGCCGACCAGTTCCAGCAGTTCCAGGCAGCGGCGCCGGGCCTGCTCACGGGTCAGCTTCAGGTGGGCCTGCAGCGACTCGAGCAACTGCTTCTCAATGCTCATCAGCGGGTTCAGCGAACTCGACGGGTCCTGGAAGACGAACCCGATCCGCTTGCCACGCACCGATTCCAGCTGCCGGTTGTTGAGGCTGAGCAGGTCGACCTGCTTGCCGTCGGCGTCGCCGAGCAGCGCTCGCCCGCCGATGACGGCCGGCGGCCGGGGCACCAGCCCGGTGGCGGCCAGCACCGACATCGACTTGCCCGAACCGGACTCACCGACGATGCCCAGGGTCTGGCCGCGTTCGACCGACCACGACACCCCCGACAGGATCTGCGCCGACCCAATCCGCAGGGTGAGGTCCTCGACGCTGAACACGGCGCTCATGACGCGTCCTCCCGGGTGATGGTCTTCGGGTCGAGCACGTCGCGCAGCGAGTCACCCAGCAGGTTGAACGCCAGCACCGTGACGAAGATGGCCAGGCCGGGGAACAGGCCCATCCACCAGCCCAGGTGCATGAACTCCTTGGCCTCGAAGAGCATCCGCCCCCAGCTGGGTTCCGGCGGCTGCACGCCCAGGCCCAGGAAGCTGAGCGCCGCCTCGGACAGGATCGCGAACGCGAACGACAACGAGGTCTGGACGATGATCGGCGCGCTCACGTTCGGCAGCACGTGGCGCACCATGATCCTGGTGTTCCCGGCGCCGAGGGCACGCTGCGCGCGGATGTAGGGTTCCTCGCGCACCTGCAGGACACTGCCACGGGTGACGCGGGCGAAGATCGGGGTGTAGACGACGCCGATGGCGATGATGGCGGTGTTCAGGCCCGGCCCGAGCACGGCGACGATGGCGATCGCCAGCAGCATCACCGGGAAGGCGAACATGGTGTCGACCAGGCGCATGATGACCGCGTCCAGCCAACCGCGGAAGAAGCCCGAGACCAGCCCGAGCGGCACCCCGATGACCATGGCGATGCCCACCGCGAACAGGCTGACCCGCAGGGTGGCACCGGCCGAGAGCACCACCCGGCTGAACACGTCACGCCCGAGGTCGTCGGTGCCGAACAGGTACTCGGCCCCGGGTGGGGTGAATGCTGCCGGCACGTTGGTGTCGTTGGCCCCGTGCGGGGCGATCCACTGGCCGAACAGGGCGCAGACCACCACGGCGAGCAGCACCACCAGGCAGGCGATCACCACCGGGTTTCTCAGCATCTGGCGCACGGCCCGGCGCAGCATGCCGGGAGTCGCCGGTTCCGGTTCGGCGGCGGTCAGCCGCGGGTCGATGACAGTCATGCCCGCCCCCTCACAGCTTGATCCGGGGGTCGACGCGTGAGTACAGCACGTCGACCAGGAAGTTGATGACCAGGAACAGCACCGCGATCAACAGCACCGCCCCCTGGATGACGGGGTAATCACGTGCCGAGACCGAGTCGAAGACCAGTCGACCCAGGCCCGGCCAGGCGAAGACCACCTCGACGACCACGACCCCGCCGAGCAGGCCGGCCAACTGGGTGCCACCGACGGTGATCACCGGGACGAGGGCGTTGCGCAGCACGTGGGAGACCAGCACCGTACGTTCGCGCAGCCCCTTGCTGCGCGCAGTGCGGACATGGTCGGCGCCCAGGGTTTCCAGCACCGAGGAGCGCACGTAGCGGGTCATGATGGCGCCGGTGCTGGTGCCGACGGTGAAGGCCGGCAGCAGGATGCTGCGCAGCCATGCCCCGGGGTCTTCGGTGAACGGCACGTACCCGCTGGAGGGCAACCAGCCCAGCGTCGTGCTGAACAGCAGGATCAGCATGATGCCGAGCCAGAAGTCGGGCACCGAGACACCCAGCTGGCTGAGGAAGCGCACCACCACGTCGATCGGCTTGCCGCGGCCCAGGGCCGCCAGCGTCCCCAGCGGGAAGGCGATCAGCAGGGCGATCAGCAGCGCCACGAAGGCCAGCGACAGGGTGGCCGGCAACCGCTGCAGCAGCAGGTCGGTGACCGGCGCCCCTGACCGGAAACTCACGCCGAGGTTTCCGGTCAGGGCATTGCCGAGGTAGCTGAAGTACTGCTCGACGAGGGGTTTGTCGAGCCCCGAGGCAGCGCGCAGCGCATCGTAGGTGGCCTGGTCGAACCGGGTCCCCAGGGCGAGCCGCACCGGGTCGCCGGGCACCAGGTGGACGAGCGCGAAGACCACGATGCTGACGCCCAGCATCACGATCAGGGCGTGCCCCAGCCGCTTCAGCACGAACATGTGCTCAACCCGTTCAGCTGGTCAGCTCGGCTGCACGGAAGCGGATCGCCCGGTCGCCGCGCACGGTGTAACCGGTCAGCTTGGGGCTGTGCACCTGGACCACATCGGGGTTGTACAGGTAGATGTAGCTGCACTCGTCGGCGATGATCTTGGCCGCCTCTTCGTAGATGCCCTTGCGGGCACCCTGTTCGGTCTCGGTACGGCCCTGGTTGAGCAGTTCGTCGACGCGGGTGTTGGAGTACTTCTGGTAGTTGTTGCCACCGTCGGTGACGTGCTGGCTGTAGTAGAAGTCGTCCGGGTCGATGTTGCCCAGCCAGCCCATCATCAGCAGGTCGAAGTTGCCCTTGCCCTGCTCGTCGAGCCAGGTGGCGAAGTCGACGGTGTTGACGGTGACGGTGATGCCGATCTCGCCGAGCTGGTCGGCCAGCAGCTGGGCCACGGTGACCGTCTCGGGGTAGTCGCTGGTGGCCAGGAAGGTCATGTTGGCCGAGCTGACCCCTGCCTCGGACATCAGTGACTTGGCGCGCTCGACATCCTTGGTGAACGGCGAATACTCGACGTAGTAGTCGCTGCTGGCCGGGATCGCGAGCTGGTTCAGCGTCGCATTGCCGTACTGGGTGGCCTGGATGATGGCCTCGCGGTCGATGGCGTAGGCGATGGCCTGGCGCACCCGGACGTCCTTCCAGGTGTCGCGGGCCTGGTTCGCGGCCAGGTACCAGTAGTCGTTCGAACCGACCTTCCCCAGGGACAGCGCCGAGTCGTTGCCGAGGGTCTCGACCTGCTGCGGCGGGACGACGTCGGTCCACTGGATCTCACCGGCCCGCAAGGCGGCCAGCGCGGTGCTGGGCTCGCTGATGAACCGGAAGGTGATTCCGCTGAGCTTGGGGGCCCCACCCCAGTAGTCGGCATTGGCCGACAGCTTGATGGTGTCGCCCTGGGTGTAGGAGTCGACCTTGAACGGGCCGGTGCCGATCGGCCTGGTGGTGATGCCACCGCCCTCGACGTTGGCCTGCTGGACGATGGCGACACCCTTGAAGCCGCCCAGGTTGGCCAGCAGGTTCGGCGAGGGGGACTTCACGGTGATGACCACGGTGGTGGCGTCGGGGGCCTGGATGTCCTCGATGGCCGAGAAGCGCCACGAGCTCGACAGTTCCTCGTCGATGATGCGGCGGTAGGTGTACAGCACGTCCTGCGAGCTGAAGTCGGCACCGTCATGCCACTTCACTCCCTCGCGCAGGGTGAAGGTCCAGGTCAGCTGGTCGTCACTGGTCTCCCAGCTCTCGGCCAGGGCCGGCTGCATGACCAGCGAGTCGTCCGGTTCGACCAGGGTGTCGAAGACGTTCTCGAGCACCTGGAAGGCGTTGTACGAGGTGGTCGAGTTCGGGTCCAGCTTGTCCGGCTCACCGCTGATCGCAGCCACCAGGGCGCCGGCAGCGCCGCCGGCGGTGTTGTTGATGTCCACGCCCTCACCGGTGCTGCATCCGGCAGCAGCCAGCGCCACGGCGCTCAGTGAGCCCAGCAGGAAGGTCCTGCGAGAGTTCTTGATCATGGATGATGACCTTTCCTTATGGCTCCAGCCTTCACTATGCTGCAGGAACCTTCATTTTAGGCACCCTAGTGATGAGTCAGCGGGAACGGAAGAGATTTCGACGGGAGTAACACGATCGAAATAACCGCGTCCCGATACCGCATCGTCCGACCGGGTGCCACAGACTGGGAGACCGATGACCTTCACCGTCCTGGCCCGAGCCGGCCGTACTGCCGAGCTGGGGGTGGCCAGCGCCACCCGCACGCTCAGCGTGGGCGCGGCTGTCCCGGCCGGGGCCCCGGGGGTCGGCGTGATTGCCTCCCAGGCCTGGACGAACCGTTCCCTGCGCGGCCTGGGCCTGGCACTGCTGGCCGCCGGCACCGAACCGGACGAGGTGCTCGAGCGCCTGCACCATGCCGATCCCGACTTCCGTCTGCGCCAGGTCGGGCTGGTCGACGCGTTGGGGCGGGTGGCCGCCCATACCGGCGCCGACTGCACCGACCATGCCGGGCACCGCACCGGCGACGGCTGGGTCGTGCTGGGCAACCTGCTGACCGGCCCCGGGGTGCTCGACGCCATGGCCGAGCGGGTCGCGGCCGGCCTGGCCGCGCACCAGGACCTGGCCGGGCTGCTGGTCGACGTGCTGCGGGTCGGCGAGCGGACCGGCGGTGACCGGCGGGGGCGCCAGAGCGCAGCGCTGCTGGTGGTCGACGCCCATCGTCCCGAGCACCCGGTCACACCACCCGAGACCCTGGTGGACCTGCGCGTCGACGACCATGCCGACCCCGTCACCGAGCTGGCCCGGCTGGTCGTGCTGCACCGCGGTGACCACGGGCCCGACCACCACCCGCTCTCGGGCGGGTAGCCTCACGACAGTGTCCAACTCCCCGTTCCCCCACCAGGCCGACACCGTCACGCTGGGTGCCGCCGTGCGCCGGGCCCGTCAACGGCTGGGGCTCAGCGTCGAAGGGCTGGCCGAGCAGTCGGGGGTGAGCACCGGGCAGATCTCCCAGGTCGAGCGCGGCCTGGCGAACCCCTCGCTGAAGACGATGGACAAGGTTGCGACGGCCCTCGGCACGACGGTCGCGTCCCTGCTGTCACGCACCAGCCCCGAGGGGGTGACCGTGGTGCGCAGCGACCAGCGCACCGACCTGCCACTGCCCGACCAGCTCGAGGGCTACCGCCGCGAGCTGCTGACCCCACCGGGGCTGGCGGCATTGCAGGTGATCAGGACCGTGCTGCCCGAGGGCTACACCAACCAGGACAGCCCCTACCGGCACCTGGGTTATGAGTCGGTGACGGTGCTGCAGGGGCGGCTGCAGGTCGTCGTGGGCACCACCAGCGTCGTGGTCGAGGCCGGGGACACCATCAACTACGAGTGCTCGACGGCCCACTACTGGGCCAACGCCCACCCCGGCGAGACCATCGTCCAGGGCTGCGTGATCCCCGTCCAGCCGTAGCCAGTTGCCCAACCGCGCCGGGCCAACCGCACCGGGCCAACCTTCAATTGCCCCTGAACGGTGCACTTGCCGCCGTTCCGGAACAGTGGCAAGTGCACCGTTGTAGGGCAAGTAGGCCCGAGCGAGCACGCGAGGCGCCCACCCGGGTACGGCCGATGCCCGCACCAGGTACGGACGAGGCCGTCAGCGCAGGGCGGCGCGGAAGTGGAGCCCGGCGTCGGGGTCGACGAGCAGTTCCTGGCCGGCGGTGATCTCGGTGCCGTCCTCACCCCGGGCGACCAGTGCCGCCTCGGGGTCGAAGCCGCGCTTGACCAGCGCGAGCGCGATCGGGCCGTCCTCGTGGTGGCGCGCCGAGGAGCCGATCACGCCGACCGGCTTGCCATCACCCAGCACCTCGCTGCCCACCGGGGGCAGGGTGTCGACCGAGCCGTCCAGCAGCAGGCGGGTGAGCCTGCGCGGCGGACGACCGAGGTTGTGCACCCGCGCCACCGTCTCCTGGCCGCGGTAGCAGCCCTTGTCGAGGTGGGTGGCGTAGAGGCCGATCTCGTTGGGGATGGTCTTGTGGTCGGTGTCGACGCCGATCCTGGGCACCCCGGCTGCGATCCGCAGCGCCTCGAAGGCCCACACCCCGGCAGGGACGCCCTCGGGCAGTTCGGCGGCACGGGGCAGCAGGACGTCTCGTCCGGCGCCCACCTCGGACGACCAGGCCGGCGCGTCACCGGTTTCGATGCGGTCACCGACCCAGCAGAGCCGGAAGTCGTCGGTGCGCTCGATGGTCTCGACGCGCATCATGAAGGTCATGCTGGTCAGGAACGCGGCCAGTCCCGCGGCCGCGCCCGGTTCGGTCACCGCCCAGAAGCTGGTGCCGTCATCGATGCCGCGGAAGCCGTGCTCGATGTGGCCCTGGGGTGAAAGCACCAGTCCACTGGTGGCCACCCCGGGCGCCAGGCCCTCGGTCTGCTGGCTGGTCAGTGCGTGCAGCAACTGCAGCCGGTCAGCCCCGCGCAGTTCGAGCACCCCGTGGTGCCCACGGTCCACCACCGCGGTGCCGGACTCCATGGCGCGCTGTTCGGCCACCGGGTTGCCGTGGTGCCAGACAGCACCCTGGTCAATACCGGCGGGAATCTCCACCGCCATCTCAGACCCGCTTCAGTCGAGCCCACAGGTGCGACTGCAGGGGTTCCTCGGTGGTGGCGCGGTCGAAGGTCCACAGCAGGTCGCCGTCGACCGAGCCGTAGAGCCGCTGGCCGCCGGTGTACTCGACGCTGGCCGTCGAGGTGCGCATCACGGCATCGGTGATCAGTTCGATCTTGGCGCCGTCGACCTTGCCGGCCCATACTTCCGACCAGCCCTCGGGGCTCGACAGGACGACCTCGATGGTGCCGTCCTGCTTCGGGCGCCAGAAGCCGGTCTCCATGGTGATCGGCGACTGCGGCTTGCCCGCGTCATCGGTGGTGTAGATCTGGCTGACGTAGTGCAGGAAATCGCCGCCGTTGTGGGTGAAGTCGACGGTCTGGCCGTACTCGAAGTCATCCTGGCCGGGCCAGCGGCCGTGGCCATTGCCCTCCCAACGGCCGATCATCCAGGCGACGCCCATCAGGCTCGGGGGCAGGTCCTGGGGGATTTCAAAGGCCATTGTTGTCTCGCATTTCGCAGTGTTTCGGTCGGGCTGGTCGTGGTCGGGCTGGTCGGCCAGCGGGCATCACAGGTCGTGGGTGTCGAGGTCGCGAGGTGCGGGTGCCCAGCTGCCCTTCCTGGACGCCGAGAACACCAGCACCAGGATCAGCGCGCCGAGGAAGCAGAGGCCCAACAGGACGACTGCGATGATCAGCACGATCGAGATGCCCACGGCCATGGGGTCCACTCTATCCCGCCCGCGCCCCGGGCATCGCTCGCACCGCTGCGGACTGCCACCCCGGGCGGCCGGGCGCCCTAGTCTGGCGGGGTGCGAATCGTGATCCAACGGGCGTTCTCGGCGCAGGTGGTGGTGGACGAGCAGGTGGTCGGCCGACTGCCCCGCCCCGGCCTGGTGCTGCTGGTCGGCATCACCCATGACGACACGCCCGCCGATGCCGCCGCGCTGGCGGCCAAGGCCTGGGGGCTGCGCATTCTGGCCGGCGAGACCTCGGCCAGCGACACCTCGGCCCCGATCCTGGCGATCAGCCAGTTCACGCTCTACGCGAATGCCCGCAAGGGTCGTCGTCCGAGTTGGTCGGCGGCTGCCCCGGCCGCGGTCAGCGAACCGTTGTTCGACACCTTCGTGGACGAGCTGCGACGCCTGGGTGCCCACGTGGAGACCGGTGTCTTCGGGGCCGACATGCAGGTGCATCTGGTCAATGACGGCCCGGTGACCGTGGTGCTCGACAGCGCCGAACTCGCCGGGCCGCGCCGCGGGCACCACCCGCCGAGCCACTAGCTCACCAGCCCCTCATCCGAGCGCCAATCACGCCCTGGTCAGGAAGTTCACCGTCGAGATCAGCACCGCGTCGCGACTCGGGTCGCCACGCTGGCCCGGTGTGGTCGACGACAGGATCGTCAGCCGCACATTGCCCTCGACATCGGTGGGGGGAATCATCAACTGCTGCACCGACGAGTTGTTCTCGCTGAGGTTCTGGATGAACCAGCTGCCGTCGGGCAGGTCCCAGCGCACCGAGACGACCCGGCGGTACTGGTCGTAGAACGAGGTTTCCCCTGCGCTCTTCGAGTAGCCGTTCAGGACCCCGACGCCGACCAGTTCGGCCCCCGGCCCGAAGGTGAAGTCCAGGGTCTGGTTGACCCCGTCACCGTTGCAGCGCCAGGCGGTGGTGGCCTGCTCGTCGAGCAGGTGGGCCGGGTCGTAGGTGACGTAGTCACCGGCAGCATCCACACCGGCGGGGGCCACGCAACTGGCATTGACCACCAGTGGGGGCAGCGTCGTGGTGTCACCGGTCCAGGGCTGCACCGCGGTGGTGGTGGCGGTCTGGGTCACCACGCCCGAGGTCGATGGTTGTGCCCCGCGGCTGTCGAGCGCCCGGCGGATCAATGCCCCGCCGGCGAGCCCGGCGACCAGGGCCAGGGCGACCACCGTGACCAGGAACAGCCACAACCGGCGCAGCCGCACCCCGCGGTGCTGCGGCGAGGGCAGGAAGTCCTCCAGGTCGACGGTGCCGGCAGTCGCTGCCGAGGTGAGCACCGGCACATCCCCCGACTGCTGCAGGTGCCACCCGGGCGAACCCGCCCGTGCGCCGCGGGTCGTCGCCGGGTCCGCCGGCGAGGGGGTGGACGAGGAACCAGGTGCGGCGGCAGACGCCGACGAGATCCCGGGTTCGCCGCCGGGCGAGCCGGCCACGGGGGACGACTGGCTCCACGTCGGCTGGGCCCCACTGCCGGGGCTGACGTCCGGGCCCGGAGTCGAGTCCGCCTGGTCGCTTGCGGGCGCGACGCCCGCCCCGGGGGATGCGGGCGACCCGGATGCCACCGCTGTTCCCGGCACCCCGGGCGCCCCCGAGGGGCCGTCCGCAGCCGCGTTCGCCGGGGGGGTCGTCGAAGGGGACGCGGCCGCCGCTGAAGGAGTCGTGGCCGCGGTGGTGGCTGCGGAAGGGGTGGAGCCGGCCGCATCGGGGGAAGGCACCGGGGTACCACCCGGTTCCGGGAGCGCCTCGGCCGGCGAACCCGTCCCCGGCGCGTCGGCCGGGGTCCCCGAGGGGCCCGCTTCCGGGGCGGCGTCAGGGGTGGCCTCACTCACCCCGGCCGCGTCGTCCGACGGGTCAGGGCGGAACCAGTCCTCCGGAAACTCTCCGCTCACCCTCGTGAGTGTAGTCAGACGGCTTCCCGGGGCAGGGTCGGCTCGTGCGAGAATGTGACCTGAAGAGTCTGGAGGGACGCGCATGGCAAGCATTGTCGTACTGGTAGGTGACGACCACGCGGACCTGCCCGATGCCCTGACTCTGCTGCCCCATGCACTGGACCTTCGCACCGAGTTGCCCGATGACCTGCCACCCTCGACCGACCTGGTCCTGGTGGACGCCCGTGAGGATGCCGCCGCCGGTCGCGACCTGTGCGTCCACGCACGCGCCCACGCCGACCAGCCCATCCTGCTGATGGTGGGCGCCTCGACGCTGGCCGTGCTGCAGCGGACCTGGGGGTTCGACGACTTCATCGTCGACCGCGCCGCGGCGGCCGAGTTCGATGCCAGGGTGCGCCTGCTCGCGACCTCCAGCCCGTCGGCCAACCTGCTCAGCCAGGGCCCGATCGTGATCGACGAGGACGCCTACACCGTGACCGCGGGTGGTCGTCCGTTGAACCTCACCTACACCGAGTTCGAGTTGTTGAAGCACCTCGTCTCCCACCCCGGCCGCGTGCTCAGCCGCGAACACCTGCTCAGCCAGGTCTGGGGCTACGACTACTACGGCGGCACCCGGACGGTCGACGTGCACATCCGACGGCTACGGGCCAAGCTCGCGCCCGAGCACGACGGCCACATCACCACCGTGCGCAACGTGGGTTACCGCTTCACCGCCACCCGCGAGAGCTGACCCCTCGCAGGACCCGGGTCGCCGGGACCCACCCGCCCGGGTACTCAGTCGTCCAGTTGCATCTGGGCACGCCAGACGGCGTGGCGCTGGTGGTTGCGGCGGATCCGTGGGGGCACCCCTCGCGGCCCCTCGGGCCGGAACCGGTGGACGCCGGCCAGGGCCGTGCCCAGGATGACGCAGATCGCACCGACCAGGGCAAGCCACCACGAGCTCTCCGAGCGGGACGAGTCCTCGAGCATCACCCAGGCGCAGATCGGCACCACGACCGCGCCGATCACCGAGATCCACACCCCGGTCTTGGTGATGTTGATCCACTCATGCAGGCCCGCATCCTTGATGCCGGCCCATTCCTTCAGCCCCATCCGCCACAACTGCCACTGCAGGAACGCGACCAGGGCGTTGAGCACCGCGGCCAGGTTGCCCACCGCCGGCAGGATCGGGCTGGTGTCGGTCAGTCGCAGCATGGTCACCGACGAGCCGACCGTGCACAGTGCCCCGACGATGGCGAACAGCAGGCCGACGGTGATCATCGACAGGTGCCCCCGGGCGCGCATGGCGATCACCGGCTGGGCCACCAGCGGACGAGGGTCGTGGGGCGAGCGCTGGTACAGCGGCCCGTCCAGGTCCTCGAACTCCTCGCCCGGCTCCGCGTCGTCTTCCCAGTCCGACTCGTCGGACTCCTCGGCCAGGAGTTCGTGGTCCGAGTGTTCGTGGTCCAGGAGCTCGCGATCCTCGCCGAAGTCCTCGTCCAGCGGGTCGAGTTCGTGGGGGGACCCGGTTCCCCCGGGCAGGACTGCGTTCGGGGCCCGCCCCCCAGGGTCCACGGCATCGGGGTCGTCCCACGACTCCCCAGCCGGGTCCGCCTCGACGAGCGGCTCCTGCCCGGGAACGGGCACGGGTTGTGCCCCACGCGCACGGCGACGCTTCCACCGTGGCCATGAGACGCGCCCTCGCCATTCCATGGCGCCACAGTAGTGCTCCCCGGCCGGAAGTCGGGAACGTGGCTACCCTTCATGCATGACTGGTGAACACCTCTGGGATGTCAGCATCGTCGAACACACCCCCGACCTCGCGGGCCGGGTGGCCCCCCTGGTCGAGCAGGCCACCGCGACCGACGCGGTCGGGCCGCTCAACGAACAGGCCCACCGCATCCTGGCCGGGCAGCTGCCCGGCACCCATGTCCTGGCCGAACAGGACGGCCAGGTACTCGGCTACGCCCAGGTCGACCACGCCGATGCGTCGGTCCAGCTGTTCGTGGCGCCGGCGGCGCGTCGCCGGGGCATCGGCGCCGCGCTGGCCGAGGTCGCCCGCCATCAGGAGCCGGGCCTGCAGTGGTGGTCCTTCGGGACCACCGACGGTGCGAGGGCGCTGGCCGCCCGGCTCGGGCTCACCCCGGTGCGCGGTCTGCTGAAGATGTCGACCACCGTCGCCGAGCACACCTTCGACCACCCCGGGCCGGCCCCTGAGGGCATCACCGTCACCACCTTCACCGCCGCCGACATCGACGACCTGGTCGAGGTCAATGCCCTGGCCTTCGCCGAGCACCCCGAGCAGGGCCGCATGTCGCGCCGCGATGTCGAGGACAAGGTGGCCGAGGAATGGTTCGAGGGCCCCGGCCTGTTCCTGGCCCGCAACCAGGACGGTGCCCTGCTCGGCTACCACTGGACCAAGACCGAGGGTGACGTCGGCGAGGTCTACGTCATCGGCGTGCACCCCTTCGAACACGGCCGTGGCCTGGGTCGGTACCTGCTGGAACTGGGCCTGCACCACCTGGCCACCACCCGCGGGGTGCGTGTCATCGACCTCTACGTCGAGGCAGCCAACCAGCGTGTGGTCACCATGTACGAGAACGCCGGTTTCCGCGAGGTGCAGCGCGACACCCGCTGGGCCTGAGGCTGTCGACAGCCCGCTGCAAGCTGGCACAATGATGAGCGCCCCACCACGACCTGAAAGTAGGCCCATGTCACCCTCTGCCGCGTCCGAGGCCACCCCGAAGGACGAGACCGGGGCCCTGATCACCGACCAGGCCGCACCGCTGGACCGCCCGGATGCCGACACCCCGCTGTACGCCGACCGCGAGCTGTCGTGGTTGGCCTTCAACAACCGGGTGCTCGACCTGGCCCGCGACGCCGAGCGGGTTCCGCTGCTGCAGAGGGCCTCGTTCCTGGCCATCTTCTCGTCCAACCTGGACGAGTACTTCATGGTCCGCGTGGCCGGCCTGAAGCGGCGCATCGACGCCGGCGTCGGGGTGCCTTCGGTCACCGGCATGATGCCGCGCGAACTGCACGACGCGATCCTGGCGCGCACCCGCGCCCTGGTGCAGGAGCAGTCCCGGGTCTTCCAGGAGGACGTGCGCCCCGCGCTGGCCGCCGAGGGCATCAGCATCCTGACCTGGGAGGAACTGACCGCCTCCGAGAAGGACGAGATGCGCCAGCTGTTCAGCGAGCGGATCTTCCCGGTGCTGACCCCCCTGGCCGTGGACCCCTCGCACCCCTTCCCCTACATCTCGGGCCTGTCGCTGAACATGGCGGTGCTGGTGCGCAACCCCGTCACCGGCACCAAGCAGTTCGCCCGCGTCAAGGTCCCCGCGCTGCTCGACCGCTTCATCCGACTCGGTGAGGGACGATTCCTGCCGCTGGAGGAAGTGATCCGGCGCCACCTCGGCCAGTTGTTCGCCGGCATGGAGGTGCTGCAGCAGACCACCTTCCGGGTGACCCGCAACGAAGACCTCGAGGTCGAGGAGGATGACGCGGAGAACCTGCTGTTCGCCCTCGAGAAGGAACTGCTGCGCCGCAAGGTGGGTCGTCCGCCGGTGCGCCTCGAGGTGCAGGACGACATCGCCCCGAAGATGCTTGAACTGCTGATGAGCGAGCTCGACGTCAGCGAGAAGGAAGTCTTCACCCTGCCCGCCCCGCTCGACCTGACCGGCCTGTTCTCGCTGGGGGCGGTCGACAAGGAGCACCTGGAATACCCGAAGTTCATCGCGGCCACCCACCGTGACCTGGCCGAGGTCGAAACCGCCCAGCCGGCCGACATGTTCGCCGCGCTGAAGAGCCGTGACGTGCTGCTGCAGCACCCCTACGACTCGTTCTCGACCTCGGTGCAGCGCTTCATCGAGCAGGCTGCCGCCGACCCGCAGGTGCTGGCCATCAAGCAGACCCTCTACCGCACCAGTGGTGACTCCCCCATCGTCGATGCCCTGATCGAGGCCGCGCTGGCAGGCAAGCAGGTGCTGGCGGTGGTCGAGATCAAGGCCCGCTTCGACGAACAGGCCAACATCGCCTGGGCCCGCAAGCTCGAGAAGTACGGCGTGCACGTGGTCTACGGCATGGTCGGGCTCAAGACCCACTGCAAGCTGTCCCTGGTCATCCGCGACGAGGGCAGGACGCTGCGCCGCTACGCCCACGTGGGCACCGGCAACTACAACCCCAAGACCGCCCGGATGTATGAGGACATGGGCCTGCTCACCTCGAACCCGGTGGTCACCGAAGATGTCGCGAAGGTCTTCAACCACCTCTCCGGGCTCACCCAGGAGACCTCCTACCGGCGCCTGCTGGTGGCCCCCCACGGCATCCGCGCCGGGCTGCTGGCCAACATCGACCGCGAGATCGCCCACCAGGAGGCCGGTGGCCAGGGCCACATCCGGATGAAGGTGAACTCGCTGGTCGACGAACGCATCATCGACCGACTGTACAAGGCGTCCCAGGCCGGGGTGAAGGTCGACCTGTGGGTCCGGGGCATCTGCACCATTCGCCCGGGGGTGAAGGGCTTGAGCAAGAACATCCGGGTGCGCTCGGTGCTGGGCCGCTTCCTGGAGCACTCGCGCATCTTCTGGTTCGCCAACAATGGCCAGCCGCTGGTCGGCATCGGGTCGGCCGACCTGATGCACCGCAACCTCGACCGCCGCGTCGAGACGATCGTCAGCATCACCAACAAGAGGCACATCGAGCAGATCACCGACCTGTTCGACCTGTGCTTCGACCCGGGCACGGTGTCCTGGCACCTGAACGACACGGTGTGGACCGAACGTTCCCGCGACAAGGACGGCCAGATCCTGCGCGACCTGCAGTCCGAGCTGATCAGCCGCCATTCGCGGCGCACCGACGAGAACGACTGAGCGTCGATGGGCAGGAAGCGGCGCCCGACAGCCGCGGGGGCGGTGGTCCTCCAGGGACAGGGCGAGGACGCGCAGGTACTGGTGATCCATCGTCCGCGCTACGACGACTGGTCCCTGCCCAAGGGCAAACTCGAACCGGACGAGGACGCCCAGGTCGCGGCCGTGCGCGAGGTTGAGGAGGAGACCGGCCTGAAGGTGCGGCTGCGGGTGCCGCTGGGCCGGGCCGAGTACATCGCCAAGGGCGCCCCGAAGTCGGTGCTCTGGTGGGTCGGCACGGTGGTCGGCGGCCGGATCCACCCACCGGTCACCACGACGAAGACCAACGGCAAGAGCAACGGCAAGGGCAAGAACGGTGACGTCGAGGTCGACCGGGTGGAGTGGTGGACGCCGAAGCAGGCGGCCGCGAAGCTGAGCTACACCGACGACCGGGAAATGGTTGAACGGGCCCTCGCGACGGTGCCCGGGCACACAGTCCTGCTGGTGCGCCACGCCAAGGCTGTCCAGCGCAAGCACTGGAGTGGCAAGGATTGGAAGCGGCCACTGTCACAGCGGGGCCGCCGCCAGGCCCGCCGGCTGGCAAAGCTGTTGGAGGCCTACGGCGTCACCCAGCCGATCACCTCGTCGAGCACCCGCTGCGTGCAGACCCTGCAGCCCTTCGCCGAACGCACCGGGCTCGAGCTGGTGACGATGGACGAGTTGAGCGAAGAAGTCTTCGAGGACGACCCGGGCGTCTCGAAGCGCGCCATGGTCGACCTGCTCAACCAGGCCCACACCCAGCCGGGCGCACCGATGGCGATCTGCGGGCACCGCCCGCTGCTGCCGATGATGCGCGGCCTGCTGGGCCTGGGCGACAAGCCGATGCTGGTCGGCGAGACCCTGGTCGTCCACCATGACGACCAGGGCAACCAGGTGGCCGTCGAGCGGATCCCCTCAGCCTTCTGATCCCGGCCCGCTTCACGGCCACGGCAGGGGGCTGGCAAACGTGCACCAGGACCCCTCCAGAAGGTCACGATTGCGCAACAGGACTTCTTCAGCCCTCGGCGTATGGCCTAGTCAGAGTCGATTCGCAGGCACCTTGGCCGGCCGTTCACCTGCTGTTCACCAAACCACATTCATCGTGTCACCTGCCCTCATTACCTTCACGGGTGAAGAAGTTGGCACCACACCGCGCACGATGCGCAGCGAACTTCGGAACAAGATCCCAACCAGACCAAGGAAATCGAGTGAAGATGAACCGCTTCGCCAAGATCGCGGCCCTCGTCGCCGTGGGCGCCCTCACTTTCACTGCCTGCGGTGGCACCACCGAGACGGGCAGCACGACCGCCAACACCACCACCACTGCTGCCAGCGAGTCGGCCCCCGAAGAGACCGGCCTGGAGCTGACCTGCCCCGCCGGCACGGTCAACGGTGGCGGCGCCTCGTCGCAGGACATCGCGATGCAGGCCCTGACCCAGTCGTACAACACCGCGTGCAACTCGGGCCAGGTCATCTACACCAAGTCGGGCTCCGGCGCCGGCATCAAGGACTTCTACAACAGCCAGCTGCAGTTCGCCGGCTCGGACTCGGCCCTGAAGACCTCGGCCAACTCCGATGGCGTCGTCGAGGCCGAGAAGGTCAAGGAGCGCTGCGCCGGCAACGACGGCTGGAACCTGCCGCTGATCGTCAGCCCGGTTGCCTTCGCCTACAACCTCGAGGGCGTCGACAACCTGGTCCTGACCCCCAAGGTCATGATGGACATCTTCAACGGCACCATCACCACCTGGGACCACGACGAGATCAAGGCCCTGAACGCTGACGCCACCCTGCCTTCGCAGGCGATCAACGTCTTCTACCGCAACGACGAGTCGGGCACCACCGAGAACGTGGCCAACTACCTGCAGGCCACTGCTCCCGAGCAGTTCAAGGGCGAGCCCTCGAAGATGTACTTCGGCACCGCCGGTGAGGGCAAGAAGGGCACCCAGGGTGTCGCTGACGCCGTCAAGGAGACCGCTGGTGGCTTCGGCTACATGGAGTGGAAGTTCGCCAAGGACGCCCAGCTGGGCATCACCGCCATCGACAACGGTCAGGGTGCCGTTGAGCTGACCGCCGAGACCGCCGGCGCTGCCATCGACCAGGCTGAGGTCACCGGCGAGGGCAACAACCTGGTCGTCGAGCTGAAGTTCACCGACCTGGGCGAGAACGTCTACCCGATGGTCATGATCACCTACACCATCGCCTGCTCCGCCGGCCTGCCGGAGGGTGAGGCTGCCCTGCTGAAGGACTTCCTGATCTACGCCTCCAGCGCTGACGCCCAGGCCACCCTGGTCGACCAGGGCTACGCCCCGGTTCCCCAGGAGATGCTCGAGAAGCTGCACACCGCCATCGAGGCCCTGGCCTGATCAATGACCCCACCGGGTCACTGTGATCGACGCCCTGCGCGTCCGCATCACAACATGTGAAACTTGGGTGGCCCCTCTGCACCGCGGAGGGGCCACCCGCATGTGAGGGAGTTCTGATGACCACACCCCAGCCGCAGGGGGATGAGGTGCTCGAGGCGGACCCGACGCCCAGCAGCGCCGAAGCGTCCCCCGTCGATGTCCACCAGCCCGTGGAGCCACGGGAAATCAAGATCAAGCCGGTCAAGCTGCCGCCCCCGCGCAAGGGTCCGGACAAGGCATTCAGTGCGACCACCACCTTCGTCGGTGTCTTCCTGGTGGTGCTGGTCGCCGCCATCTTCCTCTTCCTGCTGATCACTGCGGTCAGCCCCCTGTCCCGCAACGAGGTCAACTTCCTGACCTCGACCGAGTGGACCGTGACCGACAACCGCCTCGCGTTCGGCATCGCCGACCTGATGTGGACGACGGTGATCAGCTCGATCATCGCCATGGTCCTGGCCGTGCCGGTCGCCATCGGTGTCGCCCTGCTGATCACCCACTACACCCCCAAGCGGATCGGCATGATCATCGGCTTCACCGTCGACCTGCTGGCTGCGGTGCCCTCGGTCGTCTACGGCCTGTGGGGCATGCGGGTCTTCGGGCCGGTGGTGGCCCCCTTCGGCAACTGGCTGACCGGCACCTGGGTCGGCAACATCCCGCTGTTCGCCCCCGGCATCGCCTCGTCGGGCACGGTCTTCGTCGCCTCCCTGGTGCTGGCCATCATGATCCTGCCGATCATCACCGCCCTCTCGCGTGACGTCTTCGAGCAGACCCCCTCCGACCACATCGAGGCCGCCTGGGCCCTGGGTGCCACCAAGTGGGAGATGATCCGCACCGCAGTGCTGCCCTATGGCCGCTCGGGTGTCGTGGCCGCCTCCATGCTGGGCCTCGGCCGCGCCCTGGGTGAGACCATCGCCGTCATGCTCATCCTGTCCGCGGTGCCGAGCTTCAGCTTCTCGATCTTCAGCGGTGGCGAGACCTTCGCCTCGAAGATCGCCAACGGTGCCCCCGAGTTCGACAGCCCGACCAAGACCGGTGCCTACATCGCCGCCGGCCTGGTGCTGTTCATCCTGACCTTCGCGGTCAACGCTGTGGCCCGTTCGGTGGCCTCGTCCGGAAAGGCCAAGGCATGAGCACCACGACTGACGAGAAGACCGCAGGCTACGAGGCCGACCGCGACCTCGACCTGCGCCGCCCGAAGGGGTCGCGCCAGGTCAAGGACAACGCCGTGCGGGCCCTGGTCTGGGTCGCGGCGGCGATCGCCATCGTGCCGCTGGTCTGGATCCTGGCCACGGTGATCGTGCGCGGCGCCCCGCTGCTGTTCACCGCCGAGCCCGACTTCACCAAGATCTGCGCTGTCCAGGAGTCGGCCCCGGCCGGCCACCTCGACTTCAAGCGCGTCTCGGCCGACCAGTGTGAGTCCGGTTCCGGCGATGCCGAGTGGACGTGGCTGACCGGTGGCGACTACCCGGCCGTCAACGAGTTCGTCGCCTACGCGCCGGTGACCCCGGTGACCAAGGACCCGAACGCGGTGCCGACCATCCGCATCCGCGGCCAGGTGCCGCAGTCCCCCGGGCACTCGATCGGCATCCCCGACACCGATGAGGCCGGCACCCTGCGGATCCCCTCGGCGATCTGGTGGACCGACGACCAGCGCAGCACCGACATGCTCAAGCCGAACGGTGGCGCCCTGCACGCCATCGTCGGCACCCTGATGCTCGGCCTGCTGACCTCGATCGTGGCGGTGCCGCTGGCAGTGCTCGGTGCGGTGTACATGGTCGAGTACGCCCGCGGCAAGAAGTTCGCCCGGGTCGTCAGCTTCATGGTCGACATCCTCACCGGTGTGCCGTCCATCGTCGCCGCCCTGTTCATCTACACCCTGCTGATCACGATGCTGGGCTTCGGACGATCAACCGTGGCCTCGGCACTGGCTCTGGTGATCCTGATGCTGCCGACCGTGCTGCGGTCCACCGAGGAGATGCTCAAGCTCGTGCCGGACAGCCTGCGTGAGGCGTCCTACGCGCTGGGGGTGACCAAGTGGAAGACCATCTTGAGCGTGGTCATCCCCACCTCGATCAAGGGCATCCTGACCGGCATCGTGCTGGGCGTGGCCCGAGTGATGGGTGAGACCGCCCCGCTGATCATCCTGTTGAACTACGGCCCGCGGCTCAACTTCGACCCCACCACCCAGAACATGGGGTCGCTACCCACGATGATCATGACCGCCTCCGAGGTCGCCGAGTCCTACCCCGGCGCTGAACGAGGCTGGGGCGCGGCCCTGACCCTGATCCTGATCGTGATGAGCCTGAACCTGGCCGCCAAGTTCGCCGGCTCCACCAAGAAGTCCCGCTGAGAACGAGGAATACCACAGACATGGCAAAGCGCATCGAGGTCAAGGACCTCAACATCTACTACGGCAAGTTCCATGCCGTGAAGGACGTCCAGCTGACCGTTGAACCTCGTTCAGTGACGGCCTTCATCGGCCCCTCCGGCTGCGGCAAGTCGACGGTGCTGCGCACCCTGAACCGCATGCACGAGGTCATCCCCGGCGCCTACTGCGAGGGCCAGGTCAACCTGGACGGCGTCAACCTGTACGGCAAGGACGTCGACCCGGTGGCCGTGCGCCGCCAGGTGGGCATGGTCTTCCAGCGGGCAAACCCCTTCCCGGCGATGTCGATCTTCGACAACGTCGTCGCGGGGCTGCGCCTCAACGGTGTGTCCAACAAGAAGGAACTGCAGGAGGTCGCCGAGAAGTCGCTGCAGGGCGCCAACCTGTGGAACGAGGTCAAGGACCGCCTCGACAAGCCCGGTGTCGGCCTGTCCGGTGGCCAGCAGCAGCGCCTGTGCATCGCCCGCGCCATCGCGGTCTCGCCGCAGGTGCTGTTGATGGACGAGCCCTGCTCGGCCCTCGACCCCATCTCTACCCTGGCCATCGAGGACCTGATCCAGGAACTCAAGGAGCAGTACACGGTCGTCATCGTGACCCACAACATGCAGCAGGCGGCACGCGTGTCGGACCAGACCGCCTTCTTCAACCTCGAGGCCCAGGGCCAGCCGGGCCAGCTCGTCGAGATGGGTGACACCGAGACCATGTTCTCGAACCCCAGCAAGAAGGCCACCGAGGACTACATCACCGGCCGCTTCGGCTGAGCCGGTTCAGCTGGTGCCCCCATCGGGCCCGGCGAGCAGCACCACCGGTACGCTCGCCGGGCCCGTTTCGTGGAATGCTGGAAGCATGACCGGCCACATCGCACCTGCCCAGCGCTGCTCGGTGCAGTGGCGCGCCGACGACCTGCCTGCCTGGGGCACGGCCAGCCGGGCGGACTTCTGGGTGGCCCTCGAACAACCCGGCCCCTGGGGCGCCAAGGCGCTGACCGAGAGCCACCTCGACCCCGAGTTGGGCCAGCACCTCGAGACCCTGTGCAGCGAAGCCGGCGGACGAGCCGTGCTGATCCGCCGCCCCGGGCGCCACGCCGACGTGGGCGAGGGACCGTTCACCGTGCTGGTCTCCGGCGGGCTGCTGGCCGGCACCCCGTGGCTGGGCAGCACCCGGCTGGGCAGCCACTACGACATCGTCGAACTGCTGCAACTGGGTGACGACCTGGCCCGCGGCCCCCGACCCGAATGGTTGGACGAGGCCGAGCCGGTCGTGGCCGTGTGCACCAACGCCCGCCGCGACCAGTGCTGCGCCCTCTCGGGCCGCGAACTGCTCGCCGACTTCGAAGGACACCCCGGCTTCTGGGAGGTCAGCCACCTCGGAGGCCACCGCTTCGCCCCCACCGCACTGGTGCTGCCAACCGGTCAGGCGCTGGCCCGACTGGACCCACTGCGCACTGCTGACGCTGTGGCAGCAGTGCGCAGCGGTCGTCCGCTGGCCGCCGGCCCCCGCCACGACCGGGGCCTGTCGCACCTGCCCAACCACCTGCAGGTCGCCGACGCCTGGGCCCGCTGGCAGGGCCTCGAGTCGACCGCGATGCACGCCGAGGAACTGGACGAGCCCGGTGACCAGGCCTGGTTGGTCAACGTCGCCGGGCGCCGGGTGCGGGTCACCAAGCAGGTGGGGCCGGACGAACTGCCCTCGTCCTGCGGCAAGGGCCTCGACGCCGTGGTCCGCTGGCAGCTGACGGAGATGGACTGATGGTGGGGTCGACTGATGGCTGAGGCAGGGTGGTACCCCGACCCGGGTGGCGCCGAGGGCCGCTACCGCTACTGGGACGGTGAGTCCTGGTCGTCCGAGACCAGCGCCACTCCGGGCGCCGCTTCCTCCCCCGGTGGGTCCGGGAGCGCGTCGTCCTCGTCGTCGGCAGCGTCCGGGGCGTCCGGCGCTGACCCGAACGCCCCGATCGTGGTCAAGGTCGCCGACCCGCTCGACGACGAACCGGTCACTGAGGCCTCAGGGTGGCAACGGGTGAAGGGCCCGTTCATGATCATCGGCATCGCCCTGGTCACCGTGGTCGCGCTGATCTGGGCCCTGGCGCAGGTCGGCATCCTCGGCGGTGACGACGGTCCGGCGTCCAACCCCACCGAGTTCTGCCCGCCGGTCGGTCCCGGGAACTACTCGGTCGATCCGCACCCAAATGATGGCCGGGTGTACGGCGGTGGGCTGTCCTACCCGAGGCTCGGGTCGCCGTGGTCACCCCCGCAGGTCGACGGCAGGGTGCCCTTCGGCCGCGACGTGCAGACCCAGACCATCACCATCGAGGCCGACTACCGCCCCGGCCAGAACTGGGTGGCCTCGATCCTGGTCGGTGAACTGGTCGACGGGGACGGGTTCGTCTCACCGCAGGCCGGCATGGACATGGTCTCGCGCTGCATCGTCGGCGCGTTCTACGGCGACTCCCCCGTGCAACGTGAGGACGTCGATGCCCGCAGCATCGTCATCGACGGGCGCGAGGGCTACCTGCTCGAGATGCACCTCACCTTCGACATCCCCGGCCTGGAGGCCAAGGGGGAGACCGCCCTGATCGCCATCGTGGCCACCGCCGGCAACAGCAACTCGATCTACTACGCCTCCATCCCCGACAACGCCGCGCAGTACCTGCCGGTGGCCCGCGACCTGCTCGACCAGCTGCGGGTCAGCTAGCAGTTTCTTCCGGACGCCCCAGCCGGGTGGGTGGCCGTGTTGGTTTCGCAGCCGGGCCACCGCCAAGGGCGGTCCGCGTCTGCCTCAGTTCGACGCCATGCCCCGCGGTGAACTGAGGCAACGATGCACAAGCAGGGCAGACAAGGCCGAGCCACCAGGTCGAGGCGCCGCCCCCGCCCGGCGGCGGTCAGCCCGCGCGTCCGGGCCGGGTCCGGCTAGGCCGGGAGCACCGAGTCCTTCAGGGCCAGCACCCGCCCGGCCTTGAGGGCCAGCTCGTCGGCGAAGGCCTCGTCGGAGCGGGCAACGTCGAGCACTGCGGACACCATTTCCTCGACCAAACCGGGGTCGGCGGTGATCACCAGGTCACCGCCGGCCCGCAGGAAACGCAGCGCCCGCTCGCCGGGGGTGACGTCCTTGACGGCGACGGCCGCACCCAGGTCATCGGCGATCACGACCCCCTCGAAGCCGAGCCGCCCCCGCAGGATGTCGGTGATCACCTTCGACGAGAACACCCCCTGCTGCCCGGGGTCGATCTGTTCGTAGATGGCGCTGGAGACCATGACCGAACTCGCCCCGGCCTCGATCGCCTCGACGAACGGGGACAGTTCCTCATCGGTCGCGCTGGTCACGGTGTCGACCGCGACCCCGAAGTCAGTGTTGACGCTGACCCTGCCGAGCCCCGGGAAGTGCTTCAGGCTGGTCGCCACCCCAGCGGCGCTCAGCCCACCCACGACAGCCCGCAGCGAAGGAATCGCCGCCGCGTTGGTGGTGCCGTAGTGGCGCCGCAGTTGCCCGATGGGGGCATTGCGGGAGACATTGTCGGCCGGCACCACGTCGGCCACGGGCGCCAGGTTGTAGTGCACCCCTGCCCCGGCGAGTTCGGCACCCCACTCGACCCAGGCCCGCTCGAGCTCGGCGGGAGCCATGGCCGACTGGGCCACGGCGTCGGGAATCCGGCTGAACCCCTCGCCGTTGAGCCGCTGCACCTGCCCGCCCTCCTGGTCGACGGCGACGATGATCGGTGCGGCCAGGTCGAGCGCCTCGAGTTCCATGGTCATCGCCCGGATTCCGCTGCTGGGACCCAGCGCATTGCCGAGCAGCAGCAGCGACCCGACCTGGTGGGTGGTCAGCAGGTCACGGGTGGCATTGTCCAGCTGCGGACGATCATGACCAACCATGATCAACTGCCCGACCTGGGCTTCCAACGACAACCCGGCAGCGCCGCTCGGGCTGCTGGCCGGGGACGAAGGGCTGGACGCGGCACTCGTCGAGCTGTCCCCGCCCGGCGATCTGTCGCTCGGGTTCGGCGTGACCGACCCCGGAGGTTCACCGCTGTCGGTGGCGCAGCCGGCCAGCACCGTCAACCCACCGGCGGCCAGCCCGCCCAGGACGACCCGGCGGCTGGTCATGACACCTGCCCGGTGTCGCCGGCAGCCCTCAGCCGGCCGGCCAGCCACTCGCGGCGTTGTTCGACCAGGCCGAGCAGGGCGTTCTCGACCAGCTCCGGCAGCGCGGGGTGGATCCAGTACTGCTGGGTGGCGACCGATTCGATGTCCTGTTCGAACTGCATCATGTGGATCAACTGCTGCACCAGGGTCGCGGCCTGCGGCCCCATCAGGTGCGCGCCGAGCAGCTTGCCGGTCTGCGGGTCGGCGAGCAGCTTGGCGAAGTGGGACTGGTCCTCCAGCGCCCACCCGTAGGCGACATCGCCGTAACGCTGGGTCTTGACCACGTAGGGCCTGCCCTGGGCCTTCAGCTCGGCCTCGGTCGCCCCCACGGCGCCGATCTGGGGGTGGGCAAAGACCGCATGCGGGATGTGGCGGTGATCGGTGGCGACCAGGTCGTCGGGGTGCAGCAGGTTGTGCATCACCGTGCGCATCTCGCGGTTGGCGACATGCTTGAGCATGCACGGCTGGCAGACATCACCCAGTGCCCAGATGTGCTCGACACTCGTGCGCTGGTACTGATCGACCTTCACGAACCCGGCGTCGTCGACCTCAACCCCGGCGGCCGGCAGGTTCAGCCGGTCACCGTTGGGGATGCGACCGGTCGCGTTCAGCACCAGGTCGGCATCGTGGTGTCGCTCGGTGCCGTCGGCCGCCACGGTGGTCACCCGCACCCCACCGTCGGGACCGGCGCTGATCGATTGCACCCGCTCCTGGGTGGCCACCTGCATCCGCTGCGAGACGAGCTCGGTGAACGCGGCAGAGACATCCTCGTCCTCGCGGCGCAGCAGCCGATCACCGCGGATGATCATGGTCACCTGCGACCCGTAGGCAGAGAAGACGTGGCCGAACTCGGCGGCGACGAACCCGCCGCCCAGCACCACCAACCTGGCAGGCAGCTCATCGACGCGCATGATCGAGTCGGAGGTGTGCACCAGGTGCTCCACGTCGGCGTCGGGTTCGACCACCTGCCGTGGCCGGGAGCCTGCGGCCAGCACGATCCGGTCGGCGGTGATCCGCCGACCCGAAGGGGCCAGTGCCAGGGTGTACGGGTCGACGAAGGTGGCCGTTTCGCGGTAGACCCCGACATGGGCCTGGCGTTCGCGCCAGTCCAGCCCCCCGGCGCTGATCGGGTCGATCCGCCCGAAGATGCGGTCCCTGATCGCGGGCCAGTCGACCGCCGTGGTCTGCTGGGTGACGCCCAGCCGGGCGGCCTCGTCCGCGTCGACCACGTGGTCGGCGGGCAGGACGAACATCTTGGTGGGGATGCAGCCCACGTTCAGGCAGGTACCCCCGTACCACGGCGCGTCGTCGACCATGGCGATGGTCAGGCCGTCGAGGCGCGGGTCGATCAGGGAGTTGCCGGACCCTGAGCCGATGATGATGAGGTCGTAGTGCGTGGGCTCCATGTCGGCCAGTCTTCCACCTAGAGTGGAACCATGGCATCCAGCGACCAGGCCCCGGGCCCAGCCCAGCACACCATCGACCCCAGTGCCGCAGGGTGGGCGCTGGTGACCGGAGCCACCGGCGGCATCGGGGCGGAGTTCGCCCGCCACCTCGCGCGGCAGGGCACCAACCTGGTGCTGACCGGTCGAGACACGGTCAAGCTCGGCGACCTGGCCCACGAACTGGGCGGCCGCGTGCGCATCGCCCTGGAACCGGTCGACCTGACCGACCGGCAGGCCCGGGTCGACCTGCACCGCCGGCTCGGCGAGGAGGGCATCCACGTCTCGACGCTGGTCAACAACGCCGGCTACGCCATCATCGAGCCGCTGGTCGAGTCCGACCCCGACCAGGTGAACGACCTGCTCGAGGTGAACGTGGTCGCGCTGACCCACCTGACCAGGCTTTTCCTGCCGGCGATGCTCGAGGCCGGGCAGGGCAGCATCATCAACGTCGCCAGCACCGCCAGCTACCAGCCCATCCCGCGGATGGCGGTCTACGCCGCGTCCAAGTCGTACGTGCGCAGCTTCAGCAACGCGATCTGGCACGAAACCCAGGGCACCGGCGTGCGGGTGGTCTGCATCAACCCCGGCCCCACCGACACCGGCTTCTTCAAGCGGGCCGGCAACGAGAACGTGCTGCGCCGTCGCCGCGAACCCCGCGACGTGGTCGCCACCACCTTCGCGGCGCTGAAGGCCAATCGTCCGACGGTCATCGACGGCACCGCCAACAAGGTCACCGCCTGGGCCAACCGGCTGGTGCCCGAACGGGTCTCGACCGTGCTGGCCCGGGTGGTCACCCGCGGCTGAGCCGCTGCCCGGACGACGGGCTCAGGCGACCGTGAAGTGTCGCCGCTGCTCAGGAATCTGCGTCGTCCAGACCCGCAGCTCGTACTCACCGGCGGGCAGGATCACCGCCGCCACCCAATAGCGCCAGCCCTGCTCGTTGCCGGTGGCCGCGACCGTGCCCTGGCGCACCACCAACTCATCGGCGTCCAGCACCTCCCAGTGGATGGTGGTGTCACTGAGGGCCACCTGCTGGTAACCGCGCAGCGTCATCTCACCGGCCGGCAGGGGCGTCACCGGCCCGGGGGTCAGGATCCACAGCCGCCCCAGGGGCACGACACCATTCCGGGTGAAGTCTTCGGTGGGGGTGCCGATGACGGGCAGGTTGGGTGACCCGTCAATCAGGATCTGCACGCTGCGCTCACCACTCTGGTCACCGACCGCAGCAATCGCGGTGTACACGACCTGATTGATGGCGGCATCGGCGATGGCCCGGTCGGTGAAGTTGGCGAAGGCCGCCGCCGAGATGTCGATGACGATGCGCGGGCCGATGATGGTGGCCGAGTTCACCTGGCCACCCGCCCACAGGGAACTGTAGGCCGAGTCCTGCGGGGCGACGTTCAGCACCGCCCCGACCGCGGTGGACAACCTGTCGCCCTGGGTCGGCAGGTCGCGGAACTCGCGGTAGAGCAGCCGATCGGCACCGACGTAGTAGACCGGCAGGTCACGCTGCAGGGTGGCCAGCGACGGCGGGGTGTGCGGCGACGGTTCGGCGGTGGGTGAGGGTGCCGACGTGGTCTGCTGCACCCGTCCCAGCAGGGAGAACCCCGGCACCACCACCGGCAGCGCCAGGCCCACCAGCAGCGCACACAGCGCAGAGGTCACCAACCAGCGGAATCGTCGGCCACCGGACCCACCGGTGCTGCCGGCGGCACGAGCAGCGCCGGCCATCACCTCGGCCCGGCGGTCGGGCACCTCGACCTCGGCGCCCCGCTGCGCCAGGACCTCCATGATCACGACCTCGGTGGCCTCGGCATCCACCGCGTCCAGCGGCTCCGGCGACAGCGACTCGTCCGGGTCGGTGCCACCTTCGAACTGCGCCCCGATCGCCAGCACCCCACGGTGGCCGTGGGAGGCCACGGCGCTGCGCGAGATGCCGAGGGTGGCGGCGATGTCGGGGTCCCCCAGTCCCAGGAAGTAGCGCAGCACCAGCACTTCACGCTGCCGCTGGGGAAGGGCGGCGACCCGGGCCAGGATCTCCTGGGTGCCCGTGGTCGGTGGATCCGCCCGGCGGACAGCCCGGGTGCGGTTGACCACCGCCACCCGCAGGTAGACCTCGGCCTGCTCGAGGGTGTCGAAGTGGCGTCGGCGCTGGTGGGTGGCGAGCAGGGCTTCCTGCACGAGGTCGGGGGCGGTGCTCGCCGAGCCGAGCAGCAGGGTGGCGAGGCGGACCATCGGGTCCCACTGGGCCTCGTAGAGCTCCCGCAGCCACACGTCCTCGCGCCGTGCCATTGCCCGAACCGATCAGATGCCTGCGTAGGAGTGCAGCCCGCTCACCAGCAGGTTGATGCCAATGAAGTTGAACCAGAACGACGCGACACCGACGATGGCGATGATGGCGGCATTGCGCCCCTTCCACCCGGCGGTGGCCCGGGCGTGCAGGTAGGCGGCGTAGATCACCCAGGTGACCAGTGACCAGGTCTCCTTGGGGTCCCAGCCCCAGAACCGCCCCCAGGCGTACTCGGCCCAGACGGCCCCGGCGGCGATGGTGAAGGTCCACACGGGGAACGCGAAGGCGTGTGCCCGGTAGCTCAACCGGTCGATGGACGCCAGGGACGGCATCCGAGCCAGGAAGCCCTTGAGCACCGGTTCCCCGGAGGTTCGCTTCGTGGTGGTGGCGACGGTGCCGGCCCACTCCTGCTCGAGTTCGTCGGCGCTGGTGGCCGGGGCACGATCGGGGGACCGGTCGCCGGTGCGCACGACCCCCGCCCCACCGTCGATTTCGTTCCCGGGGTCGGCGTCGTCCGTCGCCCGCTGCTCGGCCTTGAGGATGGCGCGCCGCTTGACCAGGTAGAGGATGGCCGCGGCGGCGCCGAGGTTGAAGGCGGCCGCCGAGATGCAGGCCGCGACGATGTGGATGATGAACCACACCGAATGCAGGGCGGGCACCAGCGGCGCCACATCGACGTAGAAGACGGTCACCGCCAGCCCATTGCCCACCGCCATCAGCAGCGAGACGGGCAGGCCGAGCCAGCGCAGGTTCCAACGCCACACACCGACCAGGTACAGCACCGCTGCGAAGAACAGCGCGGTGATGACGAACTCGTACATGTTGCCCCAGGGCATGCGGTCGGCGGCGATGCCGCGCAGCACCACCCCGATGCCGTGGCAGGCGGCCCCGAGCCCGGTGAGGATCACGCCGAGCCGACCCCACATGTCGCTGCGCACGCGCACCGGGTCGAGGTCATCACCGCCGGCCGCATCAGCCTCGGACTTCAGCGACACGCCGCGGATCGAGGCCCATTCAGCGCTGTGGGCGACCAGGGCCAGGATGTAGATCACGAAGGACGCCACGATGGCCAGGCTCGAGTATTCGGCGGTGCTCATGCGTCATCTCCTTCGGGTGGGGCGTGAGTTCTGGGGCTGACACTACTCAACACCGCCGTGATGTCATCTGCCAGACCAGCGCGCGAGTCTGCCCGGTCGAGCCCACCGACCTCGACCTGGTCGTCATCGAGCAGCTTGATCCACAGGCGCCGCGGGCGGACGAACAGGCTGAAGCACAGGCCGATCACCCCGATGGCGAGCGCCCCGGCGGCCCACGGCAGGCCCGGTGAGCGGCTGATCTGCAGCTTGGTCCACCGCGACCAACCGTCGAACTGGATGCTGCCCTGCCCGTCGGGCAGTTCGTAGAGCTGGCCCGGCTTCAGGCGGAAGGACACGATCTGGCCGTCACGGGTGATCTGGGTCATCCCGGTCTTGTCGAGGACGTAGACGTTCTCGGGTCGCCCGGTTTCTTCCTTGGGTTCACCGGTCCAGGCGTTGAGGAACAGTTCGGGGTTGTCGGCATCGGGGAAGGTCGAGCGCGGGCCGAGTTCGTCCACCGTCGCGGTCGGCAGGAACCAGCCCTCGAAGGCGAGCCGCTTCGGGCGGGCGTCCTGGGCCTTGATCACCCCGAAGCTGCTGAAGTTGCCGTCCTGGGGCTGGAAGACCACCGGCCCGGCAAAGGCGATGTCGCCATTGGCGTCACGCACCGTGACATGGGCGGCGTAACCGTGGCCCAGCAGGTGCACGTTGACCCCGTCGATGTTCAGCGGCTGGTTGACGTGGACGTTGACGTCCTTGGTGCCCGAGGCCGTGGTGGCGGTGATGTCGGCATCGAAGAGCCGCGCGGCACCCCGCTGGGTGTTGCCACGCTCGAAGGCCGCGTGGAAACGGTTGACCCGCAGCGAGAACGGCGGCAGGTCGTTCATGTCGACCCCGGGGCCGGCGTTGAACTCGTCGTACTGGGTGATGACATTGCTGAACCCGGCACCCTCGACCACGGTGGCGGTGCCCTTGAAGGTGAAGATGTTGTTGAACG
Organism: Aestuariimicrobium sp. Y1814; assembly: GCF_050113895.1. Lineage (NCBI taxonomy): Bacteria > Bacillati > Actinomycetota > Actinomycetes > Propionibacteriales > Propionibacteriaceae > Aestuariimicrobium > Aestuariimicrobium sp. Y1814. The sequence goes on from NZ_JBNJRW010000004.1 coordinate 137,498, forward strand.
CGACCGCGCCGAGCACCACGACCAGACTCAGGTGGAAGACCAGGTTGCCCAGTTCACGCAGGTAGCCGCGTTCGGCCGAGAGCCCTTGCTCGGAGGCGACCACCCGGAAGCGACGGGCCCTGAGTTCCTGGGTGGCCGCAGCGAGGGCGTCGTCCCGGCTGAGGGCGAGCTTGCCGCGTCCCCATTCGGGCAGCCGGGTGAGCCGGGCGGGGATCTTCGGCGGCGGGGTGCGCAGGGCTCGCCAGTAGACCTTGATGCGCGGCAGGATGCAGCCGATCAGGCTGACGAACAGCAGCAGGTAGATCGCGGCGAACCAGGGTGAGCCGTAGACGTCGTAGAGGTACAGCGGACGATAGATCCGGTCGAGCTGGGGGTTCGCCTCGGCGAAGTCGAGCACCCGGATCGGGGAGACCGCCTCCTGCGGGATCAGCGAGCCGGGGATCGCGGCGAGCGCGACCAGGAACAGCAGCACCAGGGCGGTGCGCATGCTGGTCAGCTGGGTCCAGCCCCAGCGCAGGAACTCGACCGGGGACAGCCCCTGGTCGGTGCGCCCCGCCTTCGGGGTCTCGGACTTCGGGGTCTCGGGCGTCTGGGTGTCGGACGTCTCGGGCTCCGGTGCCCCCGGGGTCTCGGGATCGGTGGTGGTCTCACTCATCAGATCGGCATCCCCCAGCTACCGGCCAGGATGTAGAGCCAGTTCGCCACCGTGTCCCACAGCCCGCTGACCATGGCCACCCCGACCAGGATCATCATCACGCCACCGGTGACCTGCACGGCCCGCTGGTGCTTCTTGACCCAGTTGATCACCACCGAGAAGCGGCTCATGAACAGTGCGGCCAGCACGAACGGGATGCCCAGCCCCATGGCGTAGACGAAGGCCAGCACGCTGCCGCGCACCGCGGCGCCCTCCTGGTAGCTGAGGTTCATCACCACCGACAGCGCCGGGCCGATGCACGGCGTCCAGCCGATGCCGAAGACCAGGCCCAGCAGCGGTGAGAAGGCCACGCCCACCTTGGGGGTGATGTTGAGCCGTCGGGTGCTGCCGCCGATCTTGATCACCCCGCAGAAGACCAGCCCCAGCAGAATGACCAGTACGCCCATGACGACGGTGATCGTCTGGCGTTGCACCGCCAGGACCTCCCCCAGTGACCCGAAGATGGCGCCCATTGCCATGAACGGCACCGCGAACCCGAGTACGAAGCCGAGGGTGCCCAGCAGCAGTTGGCTGCGTCGCCCCTCACCGGAGGCGACCTGGGCGGCGCTCAACCCGGTGGCGTAGGAGAGGTAGCCGGGCAGCAGCGGCAGCACGCACGGGGAGAAGAAGGACACCAGGCCGGCCAGCATCGCCACCGGGACGGCGAGGAGCATCGAGCCGCCCACGGCCTGGCGGGCCCAGGTGCCGACGTCGAGGGTGACCAGTTCACCGATCACTTGCCGGCCGCCACGTCGTCGATGATCCCCTGCAGGGTGGTGCTGGTCGTCGCACCCAGGACGCGGGCAGCCGCTCGTCCCTGCAGGTCGACGACCAGGGTGCTGGGGATGGCCGAGGGCGGCAGGTCGCTGAGCTTGAGCAGCAGGTCGCCGTTGGGGTCGAAGAAGCTGGGGTAGGTCACGCCGAAGGAACGGTCGAAGGCCTGGGCGGTGGCAGCCGAGTTGTCGCGGGTGTTGATGCCGATGAATTGGGCCACGTCGGTGGTCGCGGCGGCGGCCGCGACCAGGTCAGGGGCCTCCTTGCGGCAGGGCCCGCACCACGAGCCCCACACATTGAGGACGAGGACCTTGCCGCTGTGGTCGGCCGTCGAGAGCGCCTCGCCGTGGAGGTCGGTGCCCTCGAGCACCGGCAGCACCTTGCGCTGGTTGACGGGGATCATCGTGAACGAGCCGTCACCGACGACGAAGCCGACCTCGCTGCTGGCGGTGGGGTTGTCCTGGCAGCCGGCCAGCGCGACGGTGGCGGCCAGCCCCAGCCCTGCCCGGAAGATGTGGCGCCTGGTCAGTGGAGCGCTCATTTGCCACCAGCGGAGAAGTTCATCCGGCGGTCCTTCTCGGGGATCAGGTCCTTGGCCGGTTCGGCGTAGCTGACCCGCACGACCCGGCCCTGGCGCAGGTGGAAGGTGGTGACCGAGGCCAGCGTGCACTCACGCTTGCGCGGGTCGTGCGGCAGTCGGCTCCCTTCGGCGCTCAGCCTTGCGACCCAGATCGGCAGCTGGTGGCTGACCACGACCGCCTGCCCCCCGGCCTCGATGGCCGTATCGGCAGCCACCTGCAGGGCCCACTGCATGCGGGTGGCGACCTCGGTGAAGGGTTCACCCCAGCTGGGCTTGAGCGGGTTGCGCAGTTTCCACCAGTTGCGCGGGTCCTTCAATGCCTTGTTCCCGCGGCCGAACACCATGCCCTGGAAGTCGTTGGCGGCCTCGATGACCAGTGGCTGCTCGACCACCTCGACGTGGGGGAACCGGGCCGCGATCGGGGCCATGGTCTCTTTGGCACGCTGCAGGGGCGAGGTCGCCAGGTGGGCGATGGGCAGTTCGGCCAGGTGTTCGGCGACCCGCTCGGCCATCGCGGCCCCGCGTTCGGTCAGCCCGTAGCCCGGCAGTCGCCCGTACAGCACACCCTCGGGGTTGTTGACCTCGCCGTGGCGCACCAGGTGGACGACGGCCTCGGCCGTTGCTGGCTGGTTCACTGTTCCTCCTGGCTGGGCCACGGCCCACACGTCGGTGGGGCGGTGCCGGGTCATGTGCTCCGACCATGATACGTGAGGGCCCAAGGCCGGGCCAGTTGACCGCCCGCGGGGTGGGAAATGCATTCAGGTAAGGCATTCCTTGCCTAATTCCCCGAAAGTGAGGGTTGCCTTTCCTTCGTTGTGGCAAATGTCACGGAGGAATAGAATGCCGACATGACTGCTGTTGACCTTTCCGAAGCGAATTCCGGCTCGACCATCATTGGTCGATTCACGGGTACCGACGGTGAGCGTCGGGGTGGGCTCGAGCAGAAGCTCAACGCCCTGCGGGCCGGGGTGCTCGGCGCCAACGACGGCATCGTGTCCACCGCTGCGGTGGTCGTCGGGGTCGCCGGGGCCACCACCGCCACCGGCACGATCGCCATGGCCGGCATCGCGGCGGTGATCGGCGGGGCGGTCTCGATGGCACTGGGTGAGTACGTCTCGGTCAGCAGCCAGCGTGACAGCGAACAGCACATCATCGACCACACCCGCCGCGCCCTGCAGCAGGATCCTGAGGCCGAACTCGACGCCCTGGCCGGCCTGTACGAACGGCGCGGGTTGACCTCGCAGACCTCCCACGAAGTGGCGCGACAGTTGTCGGCCCGCGACCCCTTGGATGCGCACCTGCGCGAGCGCCACAACATCGACGCCACCGACGTCGCCAGCCCCTGGCATGCCGCGGCCGCCTCGTTCATCGCCTTCGCCGTGGGAGCACTGCTGCCGCTGCTGGCCATCCTGCTGCCCGGGCCCGAGCTGCGGGTACCGATCACCTTCGTCGCCACCCTGACCGGGCTGGCCCTGACCGGGGCAGTCGCCGCGGGCATCGCCGGCGGTTCGAAGCGTCGGGCCGCCACCCGGGTCGTCATCGGTGGCGCCCTGGCCCTGGCCGCGACCTACCTGATCGGCTCCCTGCTGGGCACCACCGGCATCGTCTGACCCGGGCCCCTGACGTCTCGGGGCCCTATTTCCACCCGCCCATGCGGGCGGCCAGGGCGTCGCCGACCCTGGTGGGCAATACCCGACCCAGGGTGAGCATCGCGCGGGCCTGGGCCCCGCCGGCATACCGCGCCCGTGGTCTGCGGTCGGTGAGTGCCCGCTCGACGGCGCGGGCCACGACGTCGGCGGGGACCGTCCGGGGCTGGAGGACGCCCACCATCTTGCGCATGCCGACTGTGTGGGGACGATAGAGCTCGCGGTGGTCGGGCGACATGGCCTCCTCCATGTCGTCCAGCATGGTGTCGATCTCGCGCCAGGGCCCGGTGTCGGTGGGGCCGGGCTCGACGACGGACACGCCGATGTGCCACGGCCGCAGTTCCACCCGCAGGACGTCGGCCAGCCCCTCGATCGCGAACTTGGAGGCACAGTAGGCGCCCTCCATCGCCACCGGGGTGCGGCCACCGGTGGAGGAGATGAACACGATGCGCCCCGCCGCTGCCCGGATCCTCGGCAGGCAGGCCTGGGTGACGGCGACCTGGCCGAACAGGTTGACCTCGAACTGGCGGCGGAAGTCCGAGATGCTGACGGCCTCGACGGGGCCGAGCACGCCGATCCCGGCGTTGTTGACCAGCCCGTCCAGACGCTCCGGGAGCACCTGGGCCAGGGCGGCGATGTGCGCCTCGTTGGTGATGTCGAGCAGGACTGGCGTGATGCCGACGTGCTGCGCGGCCAGGCGTTCGGCACTGGCCTCGTCCCGGACCCCGGCAAGGACTGTCCAGCCGGCCGCGGCGAGCCGCAGGGCGCTGGCCTCGCCGATGCCTCGACCGGCTCCGGTGATGAGTGCTGTTGGCATTCGGGCTGCCTTTCGTCCGGGCGAGATTGCCACTGCCGACACTACTCTCGTAGTGAGCTCATGACACTACTTCTATAGTGGTGATATGACCGCGCTTCGAGAACGGGCCCTGGCTGCTGCCATCGAGTTGCTGGGCACGCAGGGTTTGAAGGCGTTGACGCATCGCCGGGTCGATGAGCGGGCGGGGTTGCCGCCGGGGTCGACGTCCAACTACTTCCGCACCCGGGAGGCCCTGCTCGAGGGTGTCGCCGAGGCCATCCTCGACCGGGAGCTGCGCGGCATCGACCCGGCGGGGTTCGCCCCGCAGTCGGTCGATCAGCTGGTCGACCTGCTCGTGGCGTTGCTGGACCGCACCACCGGCGAGCAACGGGTCCTCACCAGCGCACGCCTGGTCGTCTTCGTGGAGGCCGCACACCGGCCCGCGCTGAGTCAAAAGCTCTCGGGTGGGCGCGCGGCCATGCGGGCGTTCCTCGAGCCGGTGCTGGCACACCTCGGGGCCGACGACCCGCAGACCGCGACCGCAGCGGTGATGGCCTGCGCGGAGGGGCTGATCCTGCACCGCATCGCCCGGCACGACAACTCAGACGTGCGTCCACTGCTCGAGCTGGTGCTGCGCTCGGCGCTGTAGCTGGATTCCTCGTCCTGCACTCTTTGCGTGGGTGCAACGAATACACGTCGTCCGGGTGGGACAGGATGCATTCGTTGCGTTGGCGCAAGGAATGCAAGATCGGACGAGCGCATGGGGCAGGAAGGGGGCCCGCAAGGGTGCGCGCTGGCCGGACGAGCGAGTCAGCTGCCGACGGGGCGGCCGCGACGACGCTGCAACGACGGACGAACCGTCGGCTTCTTGCGGGCGATCAGGTCCTGCTTGCGGGAGATGGCGAACTCGGCGAGCTTGTCGGCCAGTTCAACCACCGACGGGTTGTCGGCCTGCACGTCGACCCGCAGGCCGTGTTCGCGGCACGTCTCCGCCGTCTGGGGGCCGATTGCAGCGATGATGCTGACCTTGTGCGGCTTGCCGGCGATGCCGACCAGGTTGCGCACGGTGCTCGACGAGGTGAACACCACGGCGTCGAACTTGCCGGTCTTGATCGCTTCGCGGGTCTCTGCCGGCGGCGGGGCGGCCCGGACGGTGCGGTAGGCCACCACGTCCTCGACCTCCCAGCCGAGGTCGACCAGGCCGGCGGCCAGGGTCTCGGTGGCGATGTCGGCCTTGGGCAGCAGCACCCGGTTCATCGGGTCGAGCATGTCGTCGTAGGCCGGGAACTCCGCGGCCAGGCCGGCGGCCGACTGCTCCGAGAGCGGGATCAGGTCGGGTTCCAGGCCCCAGGCCCGGCAGACCTCCGCGGTGGCGGCGCCGACCACGGCGATCTGGATGCCACCGAAGGCGCGGGCGTCCAACCCGTACTCGAGGAACTTGTCACGCACCGCACGCACGGCGTTCGCCGAGGTGAACGCGACCCAGCGATAGCGGCCCTCGACCAGTCCGGTGATCGCCTTGTCCAACTGCTGCGGGGTGCGCGGCGGTTCGATCGACATGGTCGGCACGACCTCCGGCACGGCACCGTGCGAGGCCAGTCGCGAGGTCAGCGTCCCGGCCTGGTCCTTCGTCCGGGGCACGAGCACCCGCCAGCCGAACAGCGGCTTCGACTCGAACCAGTTCAGCGGGTCACGCACGGCCGGGGCGGTGTTGGCGCCCAGCACGATCACCAGCGCCGAGTCGTCGGTGGCGTTCAGGTCCTTCAACACCCCACCCAGGTCGTCCATGGTGGTCGAGATCGAGGCCTGTTCGGGGGTGGCAGCGTTCGCGGTGACCAGCACCGGCTCGTCCGGGTCGCGGTGGGCGGTCCCGGCCAGTTCGGCCACGAGGGCCAGCTGGTCGCCCCGCGCCAGCAGCACGACCGTGCCCGCGGCAGCCAGCTCCGGCAGGTTCTCGGCGTCGGCACCCGGTTCGAGCGTCACCAGTTGGGCGGAGTCACCCAGCGCGACACCGGCGAAACCGGGCAGGGACGTGCGCGCGGCCACACCGGGGATGACGTCGACGTCGAGCCCGGCCTCGGAACACTGGGCAGCCAGCGCCGCCGCCCGGGGCGACAGCAGGGGGTCACCCCAGACCAGGATGGCCACCTGGCGGCCGCGCAGGGACTGCGGGTCGATCTCGTCGAGGCCCTGACGCAGGAGGTGGCGCAGGTGCAGGCGCGGGTGACTGGTGTCGAGGTCGGGCGAGGTGACGATCACCTCGTCGGCCGCGTTCATCGTCTCCACCGCGGCCAGGGTCAGCAGCCACGCCGGTCCCGGCCCGCCGCCGACGAAGGCGACGCGCGTGTGGGTCGGGGTGTCCAGACCTGGTGTTGCTTCGGCCGCTGGCGTCGCTCCGGCTTCCTGCGCGCTCATCGGACCTCCTTGTTCGTGGTGGACCCCATCATGACCAATTCGACTGTCATGGGCTAGCTTCTGTCCCTCTCCGGACGTTCGGCGACATGGCGCCGGGCCTCATGGTAGGAGAGGATCTGCAGTTCCTGGGTGAAGTCGACACTGCGCACATTGACCCCCTCGGGCACCCGCAACGTGGTGGGGGCCATGTTCAACAGGCTCATCACGCCGGCGTCGATCAGGGCATCGGCCACGTCCTGGGCGGCGCTGGCGGGCGTGGCGATGACTGCCAGTTCCACCCCCGACTCGGCCACGGTGCCGGCGAGTTCGCGCTGGTGGGTGACGGTGGTGCCGTTGATGGTGGAGCCGACGATGTCGGGGGCGATGTCGACGATGGCCACCACCTCGAAGGTCTTGGCGGCCAGTTCGAAGTGGCGCACCAGCGCCTGGCCCAGGTTGCCGGCCCCGACCATGGCCACGCGCCACGTGCGGGTGGCCCCGACGATGCGCTCCAGTTCGTCCTGCAGGGAGGTCACGCTGTAGCCCACCCCCCGGGTGCCGTAGCTGCCGAACTGCGCCAGGTCTCGTCGCACCAGGGACGACTGCACGCCGGTGGCGGCGGCCAGCGTCTCGGAGCTGGCAGTGGTGATGCCCTGCTCGAGCATCTCGGCCAGCGCCCGCAGGTACAGGGGCAGCCGACCGATGCTCGCTTCCGAAATGGTGGACGAGTCGCTCACTTGAACACTCCTTGCCAGAGGCCGACGCTTCACGAATCAGCGCTTGTCAGCGCGTATGTGAATGCTCTCACAATTGGGGTGGGGCAGGCCAGTCATGCCCGGCGAGGGCATCACGCAGCTGCGATTCGGACAACGTCCAGTAGGTGAGCAGGCGTCCGTCGACCCATACCACCGGCACGTGGTCGGTGTACCTGGCGGCCAGGGCGGGCTCGGCGTCGACGTCGACCCGGGCCCATTCGTCGGGGCCGCAGAGTTGCTCGGCGACCTGTTCGGCCTGTTCGCACAGGTGGCAGCCGACCCTGCTGAGCACGACCACCCTGGTGCCGGCGACAGCGTCCGGGACGACCAGAGCTTCCGGGACGACCGGGACGAGTTCGGGCTCAGGGACGACAAAGCCCGCACCCTGAGCGGCACCGGTGTCGGTGGCCGCGGGTGCGGTTGCCTGGCGACAAGTGCCGCGTGGGTGGAACCAGCGCGACAGTGGACCGGGAATCAGGTTCTCCGGCGAAGCGTCGACTACTTGCCAGCGCGGCGGCGCTGGATGCGCGTCTTCTTCAGCAGCTTGCGGTGCTTCTTCTTGGCCATGCGCTTGCGACGCTTCTTGATGACAGAACCCACGGTGTGCCTTTCGGAGAGGGTCAAAGATGGTCCGGCGCACGCCGGAGGCAAGGACTGATCATACCGTGCGTGGGCGGGCTGCTCACAATCGCCGGTTCAGGTCAGTTTGGACGACTTGTCCACCACGGCAGTCATGGCGTCCAGGATCGCGGTGCGCAACCCGTGGGCCTCGAGCGTCGCCAGCGCCGCAGCGGTGGTGCCGCCCGGGCTGGTGACCTGCTCGCGCAGGATCACCGGGTGTTCCCCGGTGGCCAGCAGCTCGCTGGCACCGACGAAGGTCTGCCGGACGATGTCGCCGGCCTGCGCGCGGGTCAGCCCCAGGGTCACGGCCGCCTCGATCATCGACTCGGCGACCATGAACAGGTAGGCGATCCCCGACCCGGAGGTCGCGGTGATCAGGTCCTGCTGCGATTCGGGGACGACCACCGCGGTGCCCACGCTGGAGAGCAGTTCGACGGCCACCTCGACGTCCTCGGGGCGGGCCGAGGCGCCACCCGAAATGCCGGCCAAGCCCTGCCCGACCAGGGCGGCGGTGTTGGGCATCACCCGCACCACCCGCGCGGTGGGCAGCAGCCCTTCCAGCACCTCGGTGGACACGCCGGCGGCGATCGAGACGACCAGCACCCCGTCCCGCACGGGCAGCCCCGCCAGGGCGTCGGCGACCTGCTTCGGCTTGACGGCGACCATGATCACATCAGCGTCCGCGACCGCTTCGGCGGCATTGTCGGTGACGTTGATGCCCAAGTCAGCGGCCAGTTGATCACGGCGCACGGGGAAGGCCTCAACGGCGGTGAGCAGCGCCGGGTCCGCCCCGGCCGACACCAGTCCGCTGAGGATGGCACCGCCCATGTTGCCGGCGCCGATCATGGTCAGTCGGCCGAAGTTGCTCATCGTGCGGCCTGCAGCTCCTGGGCGACCAGCTCAGCGATCTGGATGGTGTTGAGGGCTGCGCCCTTGCGGAGGTTGTCGTTGGAGACGAACAGCACCAGTCCGTGGCCCTCGGGGGCGGACTGGTCGACGCGGATGCGCCCGACCAGCGACGGGTCGGCCCCGGCAGCGGCGCGGGGGGTGGGCAGGTCGACCAGCTCGACACCCGGCGCCCCGGCCAGGATGTCGGTGGCCTGTTCGGGGCTGATGGGCTGCTCGAATTCGGCGTGGACGACCAGCGAGTGGCCGGTGAACACGGGCACCCGCACGCAGGTGCCGGCGACCGGGAGCGAAGGCAGGTGCAGGATCTTGCGCGACTCGTTGCGCAGCTTCTGTTCCTCGTCGGTCTCACCCGAGCCGTCGTCCACCATGGCCCCGGCCAGGGCGACCACATTGTGGGCGATCGGGGCGATATAGGGACCGTTGTCGAGCTCGTCCTGGTCGAAGGCGGTGCCGTCATGGGCCAGGCGTTCGGGGTTCGGGGTGTGCTCGATCTGCCCGGCGAGCGTGGCCACCCCGGCCACGCCCGACCCGGACACGGCCTGGTAGGTCGCCACCACCAGCCGTCGCAGCCCGGCGGCGTCGCTGAGGGGACGCAGCACCGGCATCGCGGCCATGGTGGTGCAGTTCGGGTTGGCGATGATGCCCTTTGGTCGCTGGGCGATGTCCTCGGGGTTCACCTCGCTGACCACCAGCGGCACCTCGGGGTCCATCCGCCAGCAGGAGGAGTTGTCGACCACGACGGCCCCGGCGGCAGCCACCTTGGGTGCGTATTCCTGCGAGGCGCCCTTCCCGGCCGAGAACAGGGCGATGTCGATGCCGGAGAAGTCAGCGGTGGCGATGTCCTCGACCACGACGGGGCTGCCCTTGAAGTCCAGGGTGGTGCCCGCCGACCGGGCAGAGGCGAAGAACCGGATCGAGGTGATCGGGAAATCGCGTTCGACGAGCAGCGTGCGCATCACGCCACCGACCTGGCCAGTGGCCCCAAAAACTCCAATATGCATGGCGCCCAGCCTACCGCCGCCGCACCCCCTCCCCCATGGGCCGTCCGCCGGGCGCTCAGCCGGGGCACTCACAACCAGGGTCCTCACAACCAGTGCCGCTCACAGCCAGGAGACGTGCGGCGCCACCAGCGCGTAGCCGACGAAAGCGACCACGTCGATCAGGCCGTGGGCGATCACCAGCGGCCAGACCCGTTTCGTCTTCAGGAAGAACAGTCCGAAGGCGATGCCCATCACCACATTGCCGATGAACCCGCCCCAGCCCTGGTACAGGTGGTAGCTGCCGCGCACCAGCGCCGAGACGCCCAGCACCAGCAGCATCGACCACCCCGCCTGCGCCCAGCGGACGAACAGGTAGCCGACCATCACGACCTCCTCGACGATCGCGTTGGCGAACGCGGCGATCACCAGCATCGGGATGGTCCACCAGTTGTCGGCCAGGTTCGCGGCTGCCACGGTGGTGTTGATGCCGATCGCCTTGGCGAACAGGTAGAACGCCAGCCCGGGCACCCCGATGCAGGCCGCGATCGCGAAGCCCCAGCCGATGTCGAAGGGTGGCCGGTCCCCGTCCAGGCCCATCGACCGGCGCCCGGTGGCCGGTGGCAGCACTGTCACCAGCAGGAAGACCGCCATCAGCGCCGGCACCACCAGGAAGGCCGCGTTGGCGACCTGGTACAGCAGGTCCAACCAGGGCCGGTCGGGGGTGGCCGAGGTGTTCAGCACCGAGGTCTGGGTCGAGAGGGGTTCGGGGCGGGTCATCCGTTCGATGATCCGCAGCACGGCATAGACACCGGACTGGCCCAGGGTCAGGGCGAGCAGCAGCCAGGTCTCCCACTGCAACCGACGCCGCAGCGGGGCGCGGGTGAGCGGCTCGACCACCGGGGTGGCCAGCAGCTTCACCGACGGCTCACGAACTGGCGGCCGAGCAGCGCCACGGTGCGGGGGCTGTCGCTGAGGCGATGGACGACATAGGGGAACCAGTCGGGCCCCGACGGCAGGTAGACCCTCATCCGTCGACCGGTGTCGACCAGCCGGCGGTGCTCGAAGGAGCGCACCCCCAGCAGCATCTGGAACTCGTAGTCGTCGCGGGTGCGGCCGTTGCGGCGCACCAGTTCGTGGTTGATCGACACGATCCGGGAGTCATGGGTCGCGGTCATGGGGTAGGCGGGGCTTTCCATCAGGGTGCGCAGCAACCGGACGAAGCTGCGGTCGACCTGCACCCGTGAGGGGTAGGCGTCGGCTTCGTCGGCGGGGAAGGCCCCCTTGCACAGCCGCACCCGGCTGCCCTCGTGGGCGAACTCGGCCAGGTCGGCGGCCGAGCGGCGCAGCTTGGCCTGCAGGGTGACCGCGACATCGGGGTGGTCACGGCGCAGGTCGACCACCGCCGCCAGCACCGCATCGGTCTGCTGCAGCGGCCCCGCGTCGATGGTGACCGTGGCCCCGGCGGCGGCCGCCCGTTCGACGATCCGGCGGGTGTGGGCCATGGCCAGGGCTGGGCCCTGCTCGCCGAGCGCCAACCCGAGCGGTCCGAGGCCGACCGAGACGTCGAAACCGGTCAGGCCCGAGGCCGCCGCCAGCCGGACGACCTCCAGGTGGCGTTCGGCGACCCGTTCCGCAGCGGCCTCGTCGGCGGCGGTCGTCGCGGACTGGGCAAAGCTCACGTCCATCCCCTTGGACGCATGGTCCAGGGCGACCACCACCGCTTCGGCGGGGTGCTCGCCGGCGAGGAAGCGGTCGAGTACTTCGTCCAGCGCCGGTGGACGACGCAGCCATGACTCGACGTGGCGACTGTCGGCCAGTCGCTCCAGGGCAGTGCGGCGCATCAGCCGTCCCTCCAGTCGTCGCCGATGGCACCGGCCGGGTCGTGCCCGAGCTCCTCGGGGGCGCTGGTGGCCACCAGTTCGAGTGCCGCCTCGGTGTGCCGGGTGGTGGTTTCGTCGACCTGCTGGCCGAGTCGATGGCGCATGTCGATCAGCACCTGCCCCAGCAGCGCCTCACGGGTGGCGCGGTTGCCGGCCCGCCGCGAGTTCACCTCCAGCACCACCTGGCCGGTGTAGCCGGTGGCGACCAGGTCGTCGAGCAGGGCGTAGGCCTCCTGGTTGCCCTCCCCCGGCAGCAGGTGTTCGTCCTTGAAGCTGCCCGAACCGTCGGTGAAGTGCACGTGCTGCAGCCGCCGGCCCCAGTCCCGCACGTACTCACGCGACGACTTGTGCGCGGTCGAGGCATGGGACAGGTCGAGGGTCAGGTACTCGTGGGGCAGGTCGGTCGGGTCCCAGTGGGGCAGGTAGGCCATGAACTTGCCCAGTTTGGTACGCCACGGGTACATGTTCTCCACGCAGAACTTGATCGGCGCGAACTGCTGGTTCAACTTGTCGATGCCGGCGATGAACCCTCGTCCGTAACCCAGCTGCCACCTGAACGGCGGGTGGACCACCACCACGTCGGCACCCAGCCGTTTGGCGGCCTCACCGGAGCGGCGCAGCTTGTCCCACGGGTCAGTGCCCCAGGTCGACTGGGTGACCAGCAGCGTCGGGGCGTGGATGGAGGTCACCGGCACCTCGTGGAAGTCACGCAGGGCCTCGACGCGGTCGATGTCGGAGGCGACCGGGTCAATGCCGATCATCACTTCGACACCGTCGTAGCCCAACCGGGCCGCGAGTTCGAAGCCGCTGGCAGTCGCCTCGGGGTAGACCGACGACGTCGACAGGACGATCCGGTTCTCAGCGCTCACCCCTCCAAACTATCCCCCAACCCCAGCACGTGGCCCGGCCGGACCAAGCAAACCCTTCCCCGCCCACGGCAAAATCGTGCAGCCGCTCGCCGGGGCGTGGTGGCAGCGGCGATACACTCACCCGATGACCCCGCCCACCCCGGCCGGCCGCTCGGACGAAGTGCTCGGCGATGTCACCCGCTACTGGGTCGAGTTCGCCGACCCGGGCGATGCCGACCAGGTCATCCGCGCCGACCTGACCTGGCTGACCAGTTCGTGGACCTGCGTGTTCGGCTCCGGCTGCCGCGGCATTGATGCGTCTCGGCCCGATGCCGGCTGCTGCGCCTTCGGGGCCCACTTCACCGAACCGGCCGACGAGCAGCGCGTGGCCCGGTTCGTGGCCCAGTTGGACGAGCAGACCTGGCAGCACCGCGCCGAGGGCCTGGCCAACGGGTGGGCGATGGACGACCCTCACGCCGACGACCCGGCTGACAAGGACCCGGCTGACAAGGACCCGGCTGGCGACGACCCGGCTGACGAGCAGGACTCCCCCGGCCCGGCCCGCCAGACCCGCCGGCTCGACGGTGCCTGCATCTTCCTGAACGATCCCGGGTTCCCGGCCGGCGGTGGCTGCGCGTTGCACCTGCTGGCACTGCAGACCGGCCGTGAGCCGTGGACGACCAAGCCCGAGGTGTGCTGGCAACTCCCGTTCCGGCGCACCTACCGCCATGGGGAGCGGGTCGACGGGTCACCGGTCCTGGAGGTCAGCATCGGTGAGTTCGTCCGCGATGCCTGGGGGCCGGGTGGGGCCGACCTGGACTGGTACTGCACCGGTTCCCCCACCGCCCATGTCGGCGCCGAGCCGCTGTTCCGGTCGGGGCGCGCCGAGCTGGTGGAACTGCTGGGTGAGCCCGCCTACGCCGCGCTGGCGGTTGAGTGTGAACGCTTCCTGGCCCGCCGGATGCCCCTGCACCCGGCCACCGTGGCGGCCCGTACCCGCTGACCGGCAGGCGGTTGGGCAGGCATGGGCGGCCGAGGGCGATGTGAGCGAGACTGGGATCATGCCCGCTGCTGATGCTCCTCCCCCCGGCCCCGACGGCGACGACGGTGCACGCGAGTGGCCCGCCACCGCGGAAGCCCTGATGAGGTCACGGTTCCAGGCATTCAAGGAGGGTGACTCCGACTGGCTGCTCGCGTCGTGGCATTCCTCGACCCGCCCGCATGAGTTGGACCTGGGCGACAACCCCCGCTGGCGGGGGCTGCAGGTCGTCCGCACCGAGGCGGGAGGCGTCGGCGACGACACCGGCGTCGTCGAGTTCCGGGCGACGTACCTGCTGGCCGGCGGCGAGCTGGGGATTCAGCACGAGGTGTCGCGGTTCGTCCGCGAGGGTGGGCGCTGGTTCTACCTCGACGAGGCGGCAGACAGCCCCCGCATTCAGTAACACCGGTTGCCAACAGGCATTGCGGGGGCCGATTTCGCGGAACCATCGACCGTCGGCCATGATGAAGACATGCATGTGGACCATCTGATCTTCGCTGCGGGGCCCGAGGGTCTGGCGTCCACCGTCGAGCGTCTGGGCGATGCCCTTGGGGCGTCGTTCATCAACGGCGGATTCCATCCTCGCTTCGGCACCCGCAACAACCTGCTGCCGCTGGCCGATGGCCGCTACATCGAGGCAGTCGAGGTGCTCGACCACCCCGCCGCTGACAAGGCAGTCTTCGGCCAGGCCGTGCGCGCCCGCTCCGAGATGGGCGGCGGCTGGCTGGGCTGGGCCGTCTCGGTCGATGACCTCAGCCCCTACGAAGCGCGCCTGGAACGCCAGGCGGTGCCCGGCTCGCGCCACTTCCCCGACGGTCGCCTGCTCGAATGGGAGCAGATCGGCATCCGCGGCCTGATGGCCGACCCGCAGCTGCCCTACTTCCTGAAGTGGAAGTCGGACCCCGAGGTGCAGCCGAGCGCCCTGAAGGGTGAGATCAAGCTGAAGACGATGCAGATCTCCGGCAGCCCCCAGCGGGTGGAGGACTGGATCGGTGTCGAGATCGGCAACGAACTCGACGGTGTCGAGATGCGGTTCCGCTCCGAGAACGGCCAGCCCGGCCTGGACGCGGCCATCTTCGAGGTTCCCGGCCGCGGCGAAGTGCGCATCTGAGCCACCCGCTGGCCGGGCGCCGTCAGGCTGCCCTCGGGACGCGCCCACGCCCCTTGTCCGTGGGTGAGCCCGACAAGTTGTGTCGGTGCCTGCCCCTAGGGTGAACACCATGGCCAAGGCAAAGACGGACGCATTCCACTGCACCGAGTGCGGTTGGACCAGCATGAAGTGGGTCGGCCGCTGCGGCGAGTGCCAGACCTGGGGAAGCGTCGTCGAAGCCGGGGCCCCGAAACTTGCGTCGGTGGCGTCCTCGGTGCCGACCACCCGCGCCGTCCCGATCTCCGAGGTGCCCCCCGGCCAGGCCGACCGTCGCCTGACCGGCATCGGTGAACTCGACCGGGTCCTCGGCGGTGGCCTGGTGCCCGGCGTCGTGGTGCTGCTGGCCGGTGAACCGGGGGTGGGCAAGTCGACCCTGCTGCTCGAGGTCGCCGCCAAGTGGGCCCGCGGGGCACCGCCCGGACGAGCGGGTGACGCGCCAGCCAACCAGGGCGCGGCCGCTTCGGGTGGCCGGACGCTGTACGTGACCGGGGAGGAGTCCGCAGCCCAGGTGCGGCTGCGCGCCGAACGCACCCACGCCCTGGCCGACAACCTCTACCTGGCCGCCGAGAACGACCTCGGCACCGTGCTGGGGCACATCGAACAGGTCGACCCCAGCCTGCTGGTGGTCGACTCGGTGCAGACCATCGGCACCGCCGAGGCCGACGGCTCCCCCGGTGGGGTGACCCAGGTGCGTGAGGTGACCGGTGCGCTGGTGCGGGTCGCGAAGCGACGAGGGATGGCGGTAGTGATCGTCGGTCACGTCACCAAGGACGGTGCGATCGCCGGCCCGCGGATGCTGGAGCACCTGGTCGACGTGGTGCTGGCCTTCGAGGGTGACCGGCACTCCGGTTTCCGGATGGTGCGCGCCACCAAGAACCGGTTCGGCCCGGCCGATGAGGTGGGCTGCTTCGAGATGAACGACTCCGGCATCGTCGAGGTGCCCGACCCGACGCACATCTTCACCACCGAGCACAATGAACCGGTGCCGGGCACCTGCGTGACGGTCACCATGGAGGGGCGCCGCCCGCTGCTGGCCGAGGTGCAGGCGCTGGTCGCGCCCTCGCCGTACCAGACCTCACCGCGACGCACCACCCACGGGCTGGAGAGTGCCCGGGTCGCACTGGCGCTGGCCGTGCTGGAACGCAAGGCACGGATTCCGCTGTCGCAGAAGGACGTCTACGTCTCGACGGTGGGTGGGGCGCGGGTGAGTGATCCGAGCATCGACCTGGCGGTGGCGATCGCGGTGGCCTCGGCGGCGGTGGACCGGAACTTCCCGCAGCGGGTGGTGGCCATGGGTGAGGTCGGCCTGGCCGGGGACCTGCGCCGGGTGCCCGGGTTGGAGCGTCGGGTCGCCGAGGCGGCCCGGTTGGGCTTCGAGTTGGCGATCGTCCCGGCGAACTCGCGCGACAAGTCCCAGAAGCTGCCCCGGATGCACGGGCTGCGGGTGGTGGAGGTCTCCAGCCTCGCCGAGGCACTGGGGGTCCTCGACCTGCGCCGCACGGCGGAGTAGTTCGCATTCAGGGGGAAACGGGGGTGCTCCCGGGTGGTTTCCGGGTGCACCAGGTGGAAGGCTCGCTGCATGAAGCTTGCATTGCGCGTCCTGGCCACCGCCGCCGCCGTCTGGTTCGCCGCGTGGCTGCTGCCCGGCGTCACGGTTGATGCCGGGTCGGACCGGCTCGCCGACACCGTGTGGCTGCTGATCCTCGTCTCGCTGATCTTCGGCGTGGTCAATGCCGTGGTCAAGCCGCTGTTCTCGGTGTTGACCGGCTGCCTGATCCTGGTGACCTTCGGGCTGTTCCTGTTCGTGGTGAACGCGTTGATGCTGATGCTGACCTCGTGGCTGGCCGGTCAGTTCAACCTCGGCTTCAACGTCGACGGGTTCTGGTGGGCGTTGGCGGGGTCCGTGGTGATCAGCGTGGTCAGCGGGTTCATCAACGGCGTGCTCGGCACCGACCGTTCGTCCGCCTGAGTCGTCGTCCCCCGGAACCGATCAGCCCTGGAATCAGTCAGGAGAAGCCGGGCTCGAGCAGCGCCGACTCGGTCATCCGCATCAGCCCGTCGCGGATGCTGCGGGCCTGCTGCACGCTGATGCCCTCGACCTCCGCCAACTGGGCCGAGGTCGCGGCCAGCACTTCCTGCAGGTGGCCGAAGTGGCCGAGCAGTGCCTCGGCCTGGGCCTCGGTGACCCGCGGCACCCCCTGCAACTGCCGGTACCCATGGGCCTGGACCTTCGTGTCGAGGTGCTGTGAGCCGAACCCGAATGCTTCGGCGGCGCGCACGAGGTCGAGCAGTTCTTGGTCGCTCAGCGCCTCGAGCCCCTGGGTGGGGCGCTTGTCGAGGTAGTCGCGGCGCAGCAGTTCGGCCATCTCGTCGCGGCCCTGGCTGACCTCCGCGAGCTGGGTGCCCAGCAGTCGTCCCTCGACCCCGAGCACGACCAGGGCGTCGAGCACCTCGATCTCGAGTCGGCGGCTGTACTCCACCTGCTGTGCCAACCGGACGACGTCGACGACGCTGGCCTGGTCCTGGATTTCGAGCACGTTCAAGGTGCGGGCCAGGGCCGCGATCTGCACCCGGTGGCTGAACATCGCCGTCAACGCCTGGTTGGTGCGGGCCAGCACCAGCTGGGCCGGCTCAACCGGGTACCGGACACCGTCGAGGAACAAGGTGATGGTCGACATCGAGGCACTGACGGTCACCACCGGCACCCCAGTCTGCCGTGAGACCCGGTCAGCCGACCGGTGCCGGGTGCCGGTCTCGGGGGTGGGCAGGTCACCGCGGGGCACGAAGTGGACCCCGGCCCGCACGATCCGGTCGAGGCCCTCGCTCAGGATGATGCCTCCGTCGAGCTTGGACAGTTCCCGCAGGGCGCTCGCGGAGTACTCGACATCGATGTGGAAACCCCCCGAGCTGACCTGGCGGACCTCGTCGTCATTGCCCAGCACGATCAGGGCACCGGTGCGCCCGTGGACGATGCGCTCCAGCCCGTCGCGCAACGGGGTGCCGGGAGCGATCAGGGCCTGGTAGTGCTGCAGGTTCTCGGGGGTCGCCATGACCCGAAGTGTATTCAGGCGAGCACAGTCATCACGTGCTGCGACGGTTCGCCGCCCGACACCAGGGCGGTGGCGACGTAGGTGCCCGGCAGCAGGAAGCGGGAGTCGAGCTGGCAGTCACCCAGTGAGCGGCGGGTGTTCCAGGGGATGGTGTGGGTCCAGGTGCCGCCCGGGGTCAGGCTGGCCTGGCCGCCGAAGCGGTAGCTGGAGCAGTCGTTGGTCGACCAGATCCGGTCCGACCCGGAGTAGATCCGCAGTTCGAACGGGGTCTCGGTGAAGTCGAGCACGCAGGGGCTCTTGCTGGTCAGGGCGATGTTGAGGTTGATCGTGCGGCCGGTATTGACGCGCTGGGCGCCGCTCACCTCGACCACCACGTCGCTGGCCGTGCAGAGCACCGGTCCGGTCGGTGACGGGCTGCTGCTCGGTGAGGGGGACGCACTGGTCGTCGCCGGGCTGGAGGCGGGCGCGGTGGACTCGGTCGCGCTCGTCGAGGCAGTGGACGAGGGCGTTGCCTCCGGGGTCGCGCCCGGCGACCCGGACTCGGTGCCGGTCGGGGTTGATTCGGTTTCCGTGGACTCGGTGCCGGTGGACTCCGGGTCGGTGGACTCGGGGGTGGTTCCCGGGGTGGTCGGCGGGTCGCTCAGTGTCGATTCCGGGCTGGTGGAGACCTGCACGGGGGTGCCGCTGGTGTCGTCACTGCGGTTGAACAGGCTGCTGATGCCCCAGGCGAGCAGGATCAGGACCACGACCAGGATGGCGAGCACCGCAGCACGCCGCTTCCAATAGGTCTCCTCGGGCTCCGGCCCAACTGGATGCAGCAGCGCACTCATGTGCTGAGGCTACAAACCCGACGCGCGAACCTGGCGCAGGCAGGCCGCCAGGCGCTGACTTCGGCGGATGCTGGCAGCGGGCAGTCGCTGGCGTCGGGCGGTCGCTGACATCATGGGCGCATGAACGCCGGCCCACGCACGACTGATCGTCCGCGCACGACTGCTCGTCCGCGTACTGGTCGTCCGCGCTCTGGGGTCATCGCCGACGTGCTCGAGTGGTACGACCGGGCCGCCCGCGACCTGCCCTGGCGACGCGAGGAGTGCACCCCCTGGGGAGTGATGGTCAGCGAGTTCATGCTGCAGCAGACCCCGGTGAACCGGGTGCTGGGGCCGTGGCACACCTGGCTGCAGCGCTGGCCTACGCCGTCCGACCTGGCCGCCGAGGACTCCGCCGAGGCAGTGGCAGCCTGGGGACGACTGGGCTACCCGCGTCGGGCGTTGCGCCTGCACGCCGCCGCCCGCGTGATCCGCGACCAGCACGCCGGCCGGGTGCCCGATGACCTCGAGTCACTGCGGGCGTTGCCGGGGGTCGGCGAGTACACCGCGGCCGCGATCGCCAGCTTCGGATTCGGACGACGCACCCCGGTCGTGGACACCAATGTGCGCCGCGTACTGGCCCGGCTGGAGTTGCCCGAGGGTGAACAGTCCCCCGGGGTGGCCGACCGGCAGCGGGCGCTGGACTGGCTGCCCGAGGACGCGGCGACCGCCGCCCGCTGGGCCGCGGCGTCCATGGAACTCGGGGCGCTGGTTTGCACCGCCCGCTCCCCCGACTGTGGCAGTTGCCCGGTGCGGGATGACTGCGCCTGGCTGGCAGCCGGTCGTCCCGAATCGAGCGCCCCACGCCGCACCCAGACGTGGGAGGGCACCGACCGGCAGTGCCGCGGGGTGCTGCTGGCCGCCCTGCGTGCACACCGCGACGGGCTGACCCGCGAGCAGTTGGTGGCGCTGTGGGAAGACGCCGCCCAGGCCGAACGCTGCCTCGACTCCCTGCTGGACGACGGCCTGGCCAGGTCCCGCGACGAAGTGGGCGCCGCGGGGGCCGGCGAGCACCACCGCATCACCCTGTGAGCGAACCCGGGTGGCAGCCCTGGTCGGGGCGTCCTATAGTGGTGCCACAACCCACGGGAGTCCGGGAACCGGGCTGAGAGGGGGCTAGTTCGCCCCGACCGTCGAACCTGATCTGGGTCATGCCAGCGCAGGGAGATGCTCTTCATGTCGAAAGCCGACATTTACCCGTGCCACTTCTTCCAGAGAGGCACATCATGACCACCAGCAGCACCCCCAAGAAGACTCACCAGGACCACCAGACCCGCCCCGAGGCCGCCGGCGAAGACCTGGCCGCACCCCGCGCCCAGCGCGGCTGGCGAGTGGTCGACATCGTCGTGGCCGCCGTGCTCGGCGTCGCCCTTGGCCTGGTCTTCTGGGTCTGGAACGGCATCGGCGGCGTCTGGTTCGGCGCCATGGACGCCCTCACCCCCGGCCTCGGCGGCCTGGCCGTCGGCATCTGGCTGCTCGGTGGCGTCGTCGGGGGCCTGATCATCCGCAAGCCCGGCGCCGCCCTGCTCGTCGAACTCATCGCCGCGGCAGTCTCGGCCGCGATCGGCAACCAGTGGGGCATCACCACCCTCTACTCCGGCCTGGCGCAGGGCCTCGGCGCCGAACTGGTGCTGCTGTTCTTCCTGTACCGCCGCTTCAGCCTGGGTGTCGCCATGCTGGCCGGTGCCGGCGCCGGGGTCGGGGCTTGGGTGCTGGAATGGGTGCTCGGCAACCGTGCCAAGTCGTTCGAGTTCAACAGCATCTACCTGGTCTGCCTGATGATCTCGGGCGCCGTGCTGGCCGGGGTGCTCGGCTGGCTGCTTACCAAGGCACTGGCCCGCACCGGGGCGCTGGACCGCTTCGCCTCCGGCCGTGAGGCCACCGCCGGTCGTCGGGCGTGATCGCTGAGACCAGGTGATCACGGCAGAAAACTGGGGGTGGCGCCACGCCTCACGCACCACCTGGGCGGTGCAGGACGCCAGCTTCACCATCTCTGAGGGTGAGCGGGTGCTGCTGCTCGGTGCGAGCGGGTCGGGCAAGTCGACGCTGCTGCACGCCCTGGCCGGCGTCATCGCCGGGGACGAGGGCGAACAGGCCGGTCGGCTGCTGATCGACGGGCGCCACCCGACCCGCTGCATCGGGCGGATCGGGCTGGTGCAGCAGGACCCGGAGTCGTCGGTCGTACTGGCCCGGGTCGGCGACGACGTGGCCTTCGGCTGCGAGAACCTGCAGGTGCCCCGCGACCAGATCTGGCCGCGGGTCCACCAGGCACTCGACGAGGTGGGCCTCGACGTGTCGCTGCGCCACCCCACCTCGGCGTTGTCGGGTGGGCAGAAGCAACGTCTCGCGCTGGCCGGGGCGATCGCGATGCAGGCCGACATCCTGCTGCTGGACGAGCCCACCGCCAACCTCGACCCCGACGGCATCGACCAGGTCACCGAGGCCGTCGCCCGGGCGGTGTCCGGACGTCGCCGCACCCTGGTGGTGGTCGAGCACCGCGTCGAGACCTGGCTCGACCTGGTCGACCGGGTGATCGTGCTCGGCGCGGGCGGCGGGATCCTGGCCGACGGCCCGGCCCGGCCCACCATCGAGGCCCAGCGCGAGACACTGCTCGCGGCCGGGGTGTGGGTGCCGGACTCCCCACCGCCGATTCCCGGCGGGGACCTCGCCCGCGGCTACCTCCCTGCCGGCCACCTCACCGGCAGCCACATCCTTGGGGCTTCCTCTGTGTTTGCTGACACAGAGTCAGCAGACTCAGAGTTTGCTGACGGAGAGTCAGCAAACATCGAGGAAGCCGTAAGAGCACCCGGACCGGCACCCCACCGGAAGAGGCCGACGATCCTGTCGGGCCACGACCTGTCCATCGGACGACACCGCGACCACGTGGTCGCCTCGGGGCTCAACGTCGCCCTGCCGGCGGGCACCTCCACGGTGCTGACCGGCGCCAACGGGGCCGGAAAGTCCACCCTGGCGCTGACCCTGGCCGGGCTGCTGCCGCCCCTGGCCGGTCAGGTGCGGGCCGCCGAGTCACTGCAACCACCGGCCCGGACGGGCTGGCGGTGGCGCAAGACCAACCCGGTCGACCCGACCACCTGGCACTCGGCCGACCTGACCACCCGCATCGGCACCGTCTTCCAGGAGCCCGAACACCAGTTCGTCGCCTCCACCGTCACCGACGAACTGCGCGCCGGGCCCCGCGCGCTGGGCTGGGACGAGGCCCGCATCCGCGCCCGCACCGACGAACTCATGGAGGCCTTGAACCTCACCCGGCTGGCCGAGGCGAACCCGTTCACCCTGTCCGGCGGGGAGAAACGCCGCCTGTCAGTGGCCACCGTACTGGCCACCGGGCCCCGCGTCATCGTGCTGGACGAACCCACCTTCGGCCAGGACCGCAACACCTGGGCCGAACTGGTCCGACTCGTCGCCGACCAGGTCAACCAGGGTGCCGCCGTGCTGTCGGTGACCCACGACGCGGCCTACCTGGCCGCGCTCGGCCAGCACCACCTGCGACTCAGCTCGTCCGGGCTCGAGGTGCTGCACGGCGGCCACACCACCGAGGGGGCCGGACGATGAACCGGATCAACCCCGTCACCCGGGTGATCATCGCGGTGCTGCTGTCGATCCCGGTGATCATCACCCTCGACTGGCTCTCGGCGCTGATCATGGCGGTGGTCTGCTTCGGGTTGGCCGTCGCGCTCGGCTTCGGCACCACCCGCATGCTGAAGCGGCTGGTCCCGCTGCTGGTGGTGGCCCCGATCGCAGCGATCTCGATGGCCCTCTACGGCGAACGGGACGGTCGGGTGCACGTCGACTGGGGTCTGGTGGTGATCAGCGACCAGTCCCTGATGCTGGCGCTGGCGGTGTTCATCCGCGTCTTCGCGCTGGGCATCCCCTCGATCCTGCTGCTGACCACCGTCGACCCCACCGACATGGCCGACGGGTTGGCGCAGGTGCTGAAACTGCCGGCCCGCTTCGTGCTCGGCAGCCTCGCCGGGGTGCGCATGGTGGGCCTGTTCCTGGACGACTGGCGCACGCTCGGCCACGCCCGTCGCGCCCGCGGCCTGGGCGACACCAACCGGGTCAGGCGCTGGCTGACCATGGCCTTCACCCTGATGGTGTTCGCGGTGCGACGGGGCTCACGGCTGGCCACCGCCATGGAGGCCCGCGGCTTCGGCGGCGGCCCACGCACCTGGGCACGACCCTCCCGATTGGGCGGCGCCGACGTGGTCGCAGTGCTGGTCGCGCTTGCCGTGGGCGCGCTGGCGCTGGGCGCGGCCTGGTACTTCGACACCTTGTGGATCGTGGGCAGCTGACATGACCCCCCTCGACGCCGGCTCCCCCACCCGCGAGGCGATCGGCCGCGACCAGGTCCCCCACGACCAGCCCACCCGTGACGACCTGCCGCGCGCACTCGCCGACGCCGCCCGCAATCTGGCCCGCGCCAACCCCGCCAACCAGACCGGCACCAACACCGGCTCCCACCCCGCCGGCGACCGGCTCGTCATCCTGGTCGACGGCGGCTCCGGCGCCGGCAAGACCACCCTCGCGCGGCAGCTGGTCGTCCACCTGCGCCGGGAGCGCCCGGCCACCCAACTGGTCAGCCTCGACGACTGCTACCCCGGCTGGGAAGGCCTTGCCGCCGGCGCGGCAATGATCCCCGACATGCTGCGCGCCCACGACCCCGGCCACCCCACCTGGGACTGGGTGGCCCACCGCACCTCCGGCTGGGTCGGGCTCGACCCGCAGGCCGACATCGTCATCGAGGGCTGCGGCGCCCTGACCCCGACCAACCGGGCGCTGGCCGACGTCGGGGTGTGGGTCGAACTGGACGAGCAGACCCGCAAGCAGCAGGCCCTCGACCGCGACGGCGAGGGTTATCGTCCGTGGTGGGACCTGTGGGCGGCGCAGGAACGCGACCACTGGCTGGCCCATCGTCCGCGTGGTCTGGCTGACATCGTGGTCGATTTCTCCGCCGGGGCGCCCCTGTTGCGCTGGTAGATTCGCGGGTATGACCGACGACTTCATCCCGTTCGCCCGGCCGGACATCACCGAGGCCGAAATTGACGCTGTGGCAGACACGATGCGCAACGGGTGGCTGACGACCGGTCCGAACGCTGCCGCCTTCGAGCAGGAGTTCATCGACTTCCTCACCGACGGCGCCGGCGGCATCCACGCGGTGGCGGTCAACTCGGCCACCTCGGGCCTGCACCTGGCCTACGAGGCGCTCGGCATCGGGCCCGGCGACGAGGTGCTGGTGCCGACCTGGACGTTCACCTCGACCGCCGAGGCCGTCCGCTACCTCGGCGCCGACCCCGTTTTCGTTGACAGCGACCCCGAGACCCTGTGCCTCGACCTGGACGACGCCGCCCGCCGGGTCACCGAACGCACCAAGCTGATCGCCCCGGTGCACTACTCGGGGCTGTCGGTGCCCAACCAGGCCCTGGCCGACTTCGCCTCTGCCCATCACCTCAAGGTCGTCGAGGACGCCGCGCACGCGCTGCCCACCCTGAACGAGGGCAAGCTCATCGGCACCCACGGCCACGACGCCACCGTGTACAGCTTCTACGCCACCAAGACCATGGCCACCGGTGAGGGCGGCATGGTGGTCACCCCCCACGAGGACATCGCCAAGCGCATGCGCACCATGCGGCTGCACGGCATCAACCGTGACGTCTTCGACCGCTACACATCACGCAAGCCGTCGTGGCACTACGACGTCGTGGCCCCCGGTTACAAGTACAACCTGACCGATACCGCTGCGGCGATGGGGCGGGTCCAGCTGCACCGCCTGCCCGAGATGACCGCCCGCCGCGCCGCGATCGCCGCCCGCTACGACGAGGCCTTCGCCGACCTGCCGCTGCAGCTGCCGGCCCAACCGGCCGCCGACAGTTCCCACGCCTGGCACCTGTACCCGGTGCGGTTGACCGAGGACGCCACCGTGGACCGCGACGAGTTCGTCGCCCGCATGGTCGAGGAGCGGGTCGGCACCTCGGTGCACTTCATCCCGCTGCACCTGCAGCCCTACTGGCGTGACACGTACCAGCTGGCCCCCGAGATGTACCCGGTGGCCAGCGCCGAGTTCGCCCGCATCGTCAGCCTGCCGGTGTTCAGCTCGATGAGCGACCAGGAGGTCGACCACGTCATCACCGCCGTCCGCGCGGTGCTGTCCTGACCGCGGGGAGTGACCCATCGCCCAACACCCTCGTCCGAACACCCCCCTCGACCCCAAGCCCAAGGAGCACTCGATGACCACCACCGCCAGGCGCTTCACCGCGAAGCGGGTCTTCGACCTCGCGGCCTCCGGTGCGGGGCTCGTGGTGGCCTCCCCGTTGCTGCTGGGTTCGGCGGTCGCGATCAAGGTGGACGACCCGTCCGGCCCGGTCTTCTTCCGGCAGGAACGCGTCGGCCTGGGTGGGCGCACCTTCCGCATCCACAAGTTCCGCTCCATGACCGTGGCCAACTCCGGCGCGCTGGTCACCTCGGCCAATGACGCGCGGATCACCCGGGTGGGTGCGTTCCTGCGCAAGTCGAAACTGGACGAGCTGCCGCAGCTGATCGACGTGTTCGTCGGTGACATGTCCCTGGTCGGGCCCCGGCCGGAGGTGCCGAAGTACGTCGCGATGTGGGGCGAGGAAGCCGCCGAGGAGATCCTCTCGGTGCGCCCCGGCATCACCGACCCGGCCTCGATCGTCTACCGCAACGAACAGGACGAACTGGCCGCCGCCGAGGACCCCGAACAGCACTACGTCGAGGTCATCCTCCCGCGAAAGGTTGCCCTGTACCGCGACTACGTCCGGACGAACTCGCTGCTGGGCGACCTGCGCCTGATCCTGCAGACCCTGGTGACCGTGGTGCGCTCATGATGTGGGACGCGGCGGCTGGCTTCGGAACCGGTCCGGTGGGGGCCACGTCGGACGAGGGCCCGGGCCGGTGTGGCCCGCTTCCTGTTCCTCGAGCGAAAGCATCTGGTGTCCCCTCTTCTGCTGGTCGGAATCCTGCTGTTGGTCATGGGCGTGTGCGCCCGTCTGGTCGGACGACGTGGGGAGCGGGACCTGATGTGGCTGCTCGAGTTCGTCCTGCTGGGCGGCGGCCTGGTGACCGTGCTGATCTCGTTCTGGTGACCGAGGCCCTGGTGACCGAGGCCCTGGTGCCGGTGGGAGGGGCGCAGCGATGAGTTCACCCCAGCAGCCAGCCAGCGGCCCCCCGCAGCAGCAGTCGGCGGGGCGCCCGTCGCCGCAGATGCCTCCGCACATGCGACCTGGTCAGCAGCACCCGCAGCAGCCCCGCCCGGGGCAGCCCGGCCCGGGTCAACCTCGTCCGGGTCAGCCCGGGCTCGGGCAGGCTCGTCCGGGTCAGCCGCAGCCGCGTCCGTGGACCCCGCCGCCTGGTGCCGGGATCGGCCCCCGCCCACCCCAGGGCATGGCGCCGCGACCCATGCCGCAGCAGTTGGGCCAGCCGGGCTGGTACGCGTATCGTCCGCTGACCCCGCCCCCACCGCAGCCGCCCAGCGAGAAGCGCAAGCTGGTCATCATCGCGCTGCTGGCCGCGTGTGCCCTGGCGTTCGTGGGCAGCATGGTCACGCCGGTGTTCTACCCGGCCGGCCAGCCCTGGGCCGGGGGCTTCTTCCTGTGGCAGTGGACCCCGCACCTGCTCGGCGGCGACACCGAGTTCGTCACCGGCTTGTTCGTCTCGTACTTCATCACCACCATCGCCTGCGCGCTGGGGGCATTGGTGGCTGCGGCCGGGATGATGGGCCGACTGTTGACCATGCTCTGGGGACTCGCCCTCGCCGCGGACGTGCTGATCAGCCTGTTCATGCTCTTGCTGCTGGCCGGGGTGGCGGCCGACGACACGGTCGCCTCCGGGCCCGCGACCTGGCTGAACCTGCTCGGCATCGGCCTGGCCATCGCGGCCCTGGCAACCCCGAAGCACCGGATGGCCTGGATGCGCGACTCCGCCGCCTGAGTCGCTCCCCCACCGTGGGCCCGGGCCAGCACTGGACGGGCTCCAGACGCCTCGTCCGGTGTTCTAGACTGACCCAGCGCTGCACCGCGGCGCGAACCCCAGGAGTCCACCCATGCACCAGTTGGCGCCCGCAGCGCTGGCCAATCGCGGCGACCAGATGACGCCCCGGCGGCGCCTGTTCACCATCATCACCCTCGGGCTGCTGACCGCGCTGGGCCCCTTCACCATCGACCTGTACCTGCCGGCCTTCCCGGCCATCAAGCAGAACCTGAACATCACCGACGCCCAGGTGCAGGTCACCCTGTCGGCCACCACCCTGGGCTTCGCGCTCGGCCAGTTGCTGATCGGCCCGGTCAGTGACCGACTCGGACGAAAGTGGCCGCTGGTGGCCATGACCACCCTGCACGTCACCGCCTCGGTGCTGGTCGCCCTCAGCCAGAGCCTGGAGTCCCTGACGATCATGCGGGCGCTGCAGGGCATCGGCGCCGCCGGCGGTGCGGTGGTCGCCATGGCCATGGCCCGCGACCTGTTCAGCGGCAACCGCCTGATCAAGATGCTGTCGAACCTGGCCCTGATCAACGGGCTGGCCCCGATCATCGCTCCCCTGCTCGGGTCCTGGCTGGTGACCTTCGTCGACTGGCGCGGGGTGTTCTGGGTGCTGGCCTGCTACGGCGCGCTGATCGTGGTGCTGGTGGTCACCCTGATCGTCGAGAGCCGCCCACCGGCCGAACGCACCACCGGTGGCATCACCGCGGTGTTCGCCGCCTACCGCCGGGTGCTCAGTGACCGGATCTATGTCGGCGTGTGGCTGGTCGCCGCACTCGCCTTCGGTGGCCTGTTCAGCTACGTGGCCAGCTCATCGGTGCTGCTGCAGGAAGGCTACGGCCTGACCCCGCAGGGCTTCGGGGCGGTGTTCGCGACCTGCTCGGTGGGCGTGTTCGTGGGCGTCCAGACCGGCAGCCGGTTGGCCGCCAAGGTCGGCCCGCAGTGGATCCTGGTGGCCGGCACCGCGCTGATGGTGGTGGCCGCCACCGCCTTCCTGCTGCTGCACAGCAGCTACCCCACCAGCTACGTGGTGCTGGTGCCGGCCCTGTTCGCCTACACCACCGGCTTCGGCGCCTGCATGCCCACCGCCCAGGTACTGGCCCTGCAGAACCACCGCACCGACTCGGGTGTCGCCGCGTCGTTGATGGGTGCGCTGAACATGCTGATGGCCGCGATGGTCGGCCCGGTGCTGGGCCGCTTCGACATGACCAGCCCGGTGCCGCTCGGTGTGGCCATGCTGGTCTGCGCCGGGTTGGCCACCGCCTGCCTGTGGACGATCGTGCGCCCCCGCCAGCTGCAGGTCAGCTTCGACTGAGCGCACTGGCAGTGCGGTGGAGCCCGATTAATCAGTTTTGCGCCAGCGTGAACTGGGCGTACAGTAGTGTCATCTGTGACATCTAAGTCATCTGTGACACTGGAGCCCGGCATGCGTACCTTTCCCACCATCACGTTGAACCCTGAGGAGTTCGCCAAGTTCGACCACTTCGCGGACTCTCTTCAGAACTACGAGCTGCGCGAACTCATGCATGCCCTGAGCCAGTGCCTGCGCAATGGCGAGGAACTCGTGGCGTTCGACTCTGATGCCACCATGACCCCGAGTCAAGTGGCTGAACGCCTCGGGATGAGCCGAACCCACCTCTACAAGCTGCTGGACCGCGGAGAGCTCCCCTTCCACCACGTCGGCCGTGATCGTCGCATCCGCATGAAGGACATCGTCGAGTTCGAACGCCAGCGCCAGCACGACCGCCGAGAGCTCGCCGAGCGCTTCGCACACCAGCAGCGCACCGCTGCAGCCGCCGACGACGCGATTGCCGACCTGCTCTGAACTACCGCGCCCACCCACCGTTGTGTCGGTGGCCTCGGGCATGATGAAGGCGTGCACAGTCGGCGCGCCCGCCCAACACTACGAGTGCTGCGCGAGGACCTCACCACGGGCTGGGGTTCTCCGCAGCCTCGTCGTGCCCTGGACGAGGGGCGATTGGGCGATCTCCATCCACTGAGCAATCTCGACCATCCCATCATCGCCAAAGCATCCTCGTCCTTCGACTCGAATCCCGCAGACGACAACTTCGAGTGTCCGATCCGCAGTTGCACCACGGTTCGCCTGCTTGAGATCAAGCAGAGCCAATGGCGAGGTGGTGTGTGGCAGGACCCTGAGACCGAGGTGAACTGGCTGGTGGTCGCCGGGTTGTCGAAGGGGGACCACCAGGACCATGAGGACTTCTACAAGAGGGTCGAGCGCGAGGAGCAGCACGGAGACCCCAGCACCTGGCTCCCCACCCCCGAGGATGTCCGTCTTCTCAAACGGGAAACCGCAGCCCGTATCCGCACCGAGTGGCAGTTGGGCGTCCAGAGCCAGGTGCTGGAGATCATGCAACAGATTCACGCCGGCGGCTGCCTACGGCGAGACTTCAATCACCCACTCCCCGCCCACGGTGTCCTCGCCCAGGTGGAAGTCACCATCACCCAGGTGCGGGATGCCGACTACGAGGCCGACGAGGTTTTCGTGGAAGTGTTCCCGACCGCTGCGGCGAACCATGACCTGGTGTGGACCCTCGTCCAGCGAATACTGATCTCCATCGAGCCACCCGAGCAGGGGTGGGACCGGTACCGCGATACCTACGCCACGATTGGGGAACCGGGGGCGTGGGCAAGCCGGGTTGAGAAGCTGGCGGCCCTGGTGGCCGAGAACAATCTGGCGGTGTCCGATTCAAACGCAATCGCCCACTACGCACACAAGGGTCACATCGGCTACGCCGTCGTCCACGGCAAGGCAGTCCGTGCGCTGTGCGGTCCCTTCTTTGTCCCCCGCCAGGACCACGCCAGCCTGCCGACCTGTCCCACGTGCGAGCAAAGGCTCGCCGAACTGCCAGGCTGAGGGAATCCCTCAGCGGGTCTGGTTGGCCCCCACCGGCAGCATCCGCAGCATGATGTCCGAGACCGACAGCAGGCCGGCCTCCACGCCCTTGTCGGCGACCACCGCGAGCTGGGTGCCGCCCTCACGCATCTGCCGCAGGGCCCTGGCCAGCGGTTCGTCCGGGGTCAGCACCAGGGCCGGGCGAGCCAGCTCCCCGGCGGTGCGGCCCTCGGCCTCGGGCTGCAGGGTGTCGCGCACGTGCACGACCCCGACGGTGTGCCCGTCCTGGCGCACGATGATGCGGCGATGGGCGCTGTCGACGCTGGCCTGCTGCACCTGCTCGATGCTGGCGCCCGGCGCCACCCAGGTGATGTCCTCCACCACGGCGACGTCGGCGACGGTCAGCTCACGCAGGTCGAGGGCGTGGCCGAGGCTGGCGCGGTAGCTGATGTCGAGCGCCCCCACGTTGGCCGAGTGCTCGACCAGGTGGCGCAGGCTGTCGGGGTCCTGCCCCGAGGACAGTTCGTCGACCACCGCCGAGCCGGTCTTGCGGACCAGCCAGTTCGCCGCTCCGTTGAGCAGCTTCAGGATGGGCCGGGTCAGCGTCATGAAGCCGCGCATAGGCAGCGACAGCATGATGGCCGACTTCTCCGGGTGGGCGATGGCCCACGACTTGGGGGCCATCTCGCCGACCACCAGGTGCAGGAAGGTGACCAGGAACAGCGCGAGCACGAAGGCGGCCACGTCGGCGACGGTCAGCGGCAGGCCCAGGGCCTCCAGCAGCGGCGTCAACGCGTGGTGCACCGCCGGCTTGGTGATCGCACCCAGCGCCAGCGTGCAGATCGTGATGCCCAGCTGCGAACCGGCCAGCAGCAGCGTCAGCTCACTGGAGTTTTTCAGTGCGGCACGCCCGGCGGCCGAGTGCTGCGCGGCCTCTTCGAGGCGGTGGCGCTTGGCCGACATCAGCGCGAACTCGGCGGCGACGAAGAAGGCGCTCAGGCCGATGATGACGATCGTCGCGATCGTGACCCAACCCCAGCTCATGACGACTCCTCCTCGTCGGCGGCCGGTGTGGGCAGCTTCAGTTCGATCAGGCTGGGCACGTGGTTGTCGACCTCCACGACGGTGGCGGTGAGCACCTCGGCCTCGGGGTCGGTCTCGGCGAGCGCCTCACCAGTGGGCGGCAGCTCGACCTCGACCACCTGGCCGGGTTCGGGCAGCCCACCGACCTGCTGGATGACCAGGCCGGCGATCGTTTCGTAGTCGCCGCGCGGCAGGTCCCGGTGGATGGTGCGTTCCACCTCGTCGACGTGCACCTCACCGTTGACCCGCCAGGTGCCGTTGCCCAGGTCGTCCAGGCTTTCCGGCGGCGTGGGGTCGTGTTCGTCCACGATGTCGCCGATGACCTCTTCGGCCAGGTCTTCGACGGTGATGATGCCGGCGAAACCGCCGTACTCGTCGACCACGCAGGCCAGTTGCTGGCCGGCGTCGTTCATCAGGTCGAGCGCACCGGGCAGCGGCATCGATTCGGCGACCACCAGCGGTTCAGCGGCCAGGCTCTCGACGGGGGCGTTGGGGTCGACCTGCTTGGCGATCACCTGGTTGAGGTGGACCACCCCGACGATGCGGTCGTCCTCGTCGAGCACCGGGTAGCGGGTGTGGCCGGTGGCCATCAGGGTGCGCACCTGCTCGATGCTGGTGCCGGTGCGGACGATGTCGATGCGCGGACGAGGGATCATCGCGTGGCCCACGTCGCGATTCGGGAAGTCGAGGATGCGGTCGAGGACCAGCGAGAGGTCCGGCGACAGGTCGCCGGCCTCGCGGGAGGCCTCGATGACCCGTTCCAGGTCGCGGGCGCTGGCCGAGGACTCCACGTCGTGCACGGGTTCGATGCGCAGCAGCCGCAGCAGGCCCTCGGCGGCCCGGTCGAACACCCAGATCAGCGGCCCGAAGACCGCCAGGTAGACCTGGGTGCTGCGGGCCAGGGTGCCGGCGACCTTCTCGGCGTTGGCGATGGCGTAGTTCTTCGGGAACAGTTCCCCGAACAGCATCTGGATGAACGTCGAGTAGAGGATCGCGATCACACCGCCGATGCCGACGGCGATCGCGGTGGTGGCACCGGGCCACAGCTCCGCGAGTGCCTGCCCGATCAGCGGTTCGGCGACGTAACCGACGAGCAGGCCGGTGACGGTGATGCCCAGCTGGGCACCCGAGAGCATGAATGAGGTGCGGCGGGTGATGTCGAGGCTGCGGGTGGCGACTGCGTCACCGCCGGCCGAACGGGCCTGCAGCTTCGCCCGGTCGACCGCCATGTAGGCGAACTCCTGGGCGACGAAGTAGCCGGTGGCGATGGTGATCAGGAAGACCACCAGCAGGCCGACCAGCAGCGAGACCACTGGTGTCATCGTGGGGCCCCCTCATGCGGGGGCCTCGGACTGTGGGAGATCAACTCTCGGCCCCCCTGGCGGCTGGGGGCTGCGGGGCGGGACGCCTCATGATGCCTCTCGCTGGTGATGGAATGGGCACAGTTTAGCGGGCAGGGGTCGAGGATTCGGCCGTGCTCCATTCCGTCGAGTGCAGCCGCTTTCCCTTCATCCTGGATCGTTCCATGCAAGTTTGCGGTATCAAGCTTGCACAGACGTCAGCGATCAAAGGATCGACCTGCGGCGAGAGTGCCCCTCACCGATTGACCGCGGCCATCGCCTCGTCGACCTCGTCGTGCAGGAACTCGAAGCCGTTGTCGAGCAGCACCCGGGGCAGCGCCTTCTGGCTGGCCAGCATCGCGTCGGCGACCATCTCACCGGTGAACATGAGCTTGGCGGCCGGCAGGGGCAGCGGCAGCAACGCCGGACGATGCAGCGCTGCCGCGAACGCCTTGCTGAACTCGCTGTTGCGCACGGGGTTCGGTGCGGTCAGGTTGACCGCGCCGCTGACGTCGTGGGTGAGCAGGAACTCGCAGGCCCGCACGTAGTCGTCGATGCTGATCCAGCTGACGAACTGCTGGCCGTCGCCGATGCGCCCGCCCGCGCCCAACTGGTAGATCAGTCGTTGCTTGCCCAGGATGCCGCCGCTGCGGGTGAGCACGTGGCCGGTGCGCAGCTTGACCAGCCGCACGTGGGCGGGGGCCTGGTCGGCGCACTTCTCCCAGTCCCGGACAAGGGTGGCGAGAAAACCCTCGCCGAGCGAGGAGGTCTCGTCCAAGGTTTCGGAGCCGCGGTCACCGTAGTAGCCGATCGCCGACCCGGACAGGAAGACCTTGCAGTCGGGTGCCTCGGCCAGCGCGTTGACGATCGTCTGGGTGGTGGCGAGCCGGGAGGCGCGCATGGCCCGTTTGTGGGACTCGGTCCAGCGGGCATCGGCGATGCCGGCGCCGGCGAAGTTGACCACCGCGTCCAGGTCGGTCAGGCCCGGGGCGGCGAGTCGGCGCTCGGCCGGGTCGAAGCGGCGTTCATCGGGTCCGTAGGGTTCACGGCGAACGAGCCGGATGACTTGGTGCCCGGTTTGGCGCAGGTGTTGGGTCAGGGCGGTTCCTAGGAGTCCGGTGGCACCGGCAATGGCTACGCGCATGCCCCCAGTCTGTCAGGCAGCCGGCCGCCGGTCAGGGACGGGGCGGAGATGCTTCGAGCCCGGCCACCACCTCTGCGGGTGGCAGGTAGTCGTGGGACGTGAGGTAGTGCAGCACCAGGTTCGGCGCCACCCAGCGGCGCCCCTCGATGGTGGCGGCGATGCTCGCGCTGCCCAGCAGCAGGTCGTGGCCGTGGAGTGTGCGGTAGGGGGTGCCGGACAGGCCCGGGTGACGGCAGAAGCCGCAGCCGTGGTAGCCGCGGGTCTGGTCGACCGGCGCCAGCGCCAACTGTTCGAGCGCCACCAGCACGGCCACCGGTGCCTGACCCCGGCGGTAGGGGTGTCCCGGTTCGAGCCACCCGAAGGCCAGGGGCGGGCGGGCGCGCCAGCGGGCCAGCCCGCGAACCGGGCTGTACAGGCTCGGCGACAGGTCGGCCCCGTCATCCTGGTGGGTCATGTCGTGCCACGCATGAGCCCAGTCTGCCAGGCTGCCCAGGCCTGCGTGACAGGGGGTGAACAGGCCGACAGCCAGCGGCACGCCCCGGGTGGGATCGTGCCGCTGGCTGCCGTGGTGGGGACAGCCCGGCCGGTCAGCTCTGGCTGGCGTTGTAGAGCTTGTCGCCCGGGAAACGAGCGGTGATCGGGCCGACAGCGCCCTTGATCACACCGTTGTAGGTGGCGGTGCCGTCCTTCTTCAGCGGGGACGAGCCCAGGTACTGGTCGCCCGAGTAGAACTCGACCTTGCCGGTGGGCGCGTGGACGCTGGTGGTGGCCGTGGTGACGGTGGCAGTGGCGGTCACCTTGGTGTTGCCCGAGTTGCCGGCCGGGGTGGTGGCCGAGGTGACCTCGGTGCTGGTCGCCTTGAACGCCACGGTGCGGATGTAGTGGTTCAGCATCTGGCGCCAGACATCGTGCACGTGCATGCCGTTGATGTTGAACTCGGTGAAGTCGATACCGGCGGCGCGCCACTGGTTGCCGCGGGCCAGCGAGTGGGCGTTGATGTTGATCAGGTAGTCCTGCAGTCCGGTGGCCAGGTGCAACCCGGTGGCGGTCTTCGCTGCCTCGAGCTGGGCATCGGTGGCGGTGGTGGTGGTGGCTGCACCCCAGGCACCGACGTAGCCGAACAGGTCAGGGTTGTCGTAGAGGATGGTCAGCGCACGGGCGCCGCCGGCGGACAGGCCACCGAAGGCACGGTCATCGCGCTCGGTCGAGACGTTGTAGGTGGCCTCGATGAACGGGATCACGTTGTTGCGCAGCTCGTTGGCGTAGCCCTGGTTGCCGCCGGGCAGGCCGTTGAAGTCGGTGGAGACGATCACCATGTTCTGTGCGTCGCCGGAGTTGATGGCGTTCTGCAGGATCTGGTGGGCGACACCCTCGACGGTCCAGTCCGTGGCGTTGCCCCCGCCGCCGTGGCTCAGGTAGAGCGTCGGGTAGGGGGTGGCGCGGTTCGCGTCGTAGCCCTTGGGCAGGTAGACCACCACGTCATGCTGGCCGACCGGGCTGGTCGACAGCGGCGAGGTGTACCAGCGCTGCTCGAGGGTGCCGGCCTTGTTGGCCGCGAGCGGGGCCTGGTAGTCGTTGTCGTAGGTCGGGAACTTGTTGCTGTTCGGCACGTAGACGCGGCTCATGACCGCGCCGGTGGCCTCGCTGTGGGGCCAGACCTCGAGCGGGTTCACCGGGTCAGGGATCAGCGTGCAGTTGCTGGTGCAGTCGTGGGTGAAGGCGTAGCGGAAGGTGCCCGAGGGCAGCGGCGTGGTGAACGTCCACACACCGTCAGCGCCCTTGGTCATCTCGATCGGGTGCCACGGGTCGGCCAGGATGTCACCGGGCTTCCAATCAGCGCCGGTGTGGGCGACGCCGGCGTTGAGCGAGGTCACGTCGGCGGGGTCCTTGAACCACCATTCACCGACGATGCGCACCTGGGTGACGTCGGCCGGGGCCTCGTAGCGGAAGGTCACGCTGTGACCGGTGGGCGCCACATCAGTACGGACGACGGTGGGACCCAGCTGGGCCTTGGGAGCGGCCTGTGCGGGCGCAGCGACGGCACCGGCAGCGGCGAGGCTGGTGACTGCCGCGGCCACCAGGGCCGTACGCAGCCGCCCCAGTGGGGTGCGGGTGTGGGGGGATGACATCTCTTGCTTTCCCTTCGTTGGGACGGCCGAGCGACGGGCCCGGGAGGGGTCGGGCGGCCGTTGTCGTGATGTGTGGCAGGAGGTCCAGACGAGCGGTGGCGACAGCTTCGTCGCGCCCCGGAGCGAGTGGTTCCTGAGAGGATCGTCACACAAAGGTATTACCTTTGTCTAGAGATAAGTAATACTTTTCGCGGACGACGTGTCGGCGGCCGTCGCCAGCGCCCGGGCTAGGATGGAACATCTTCGGTCTCTCACCAACGGGGGTGGGCACATGGGCAAGCCAGCAGGGGCCGTCGGCCCGACATCGGCGCCCGGCATGCACGACGCTGTGCTGACCGGGATCGGCCTCGAGATCACCTCGGGCGTGCACCGCCCTGGGGAGGCGCTGACCCTCGAACAACTGCAGGACCGCTTCGGGGTGTCCCGGACAGTCGTGCGCGAGGCCATGCGGATGCTGGAGTCGCTCGGACTGGTCGCACCGCGGCGCCGGGTGGGTCTGGTGGTGCAGCCGATGGGCTGCTGGCGGGTGCTCGACACCCGGGTGATCCGGTGGCGCCTGGACGGGCCGGGCCGCTCGGAGCAGTTGGCCACCCTGACCGAGTTGCGCCTGGCGATCGAACCGATCGCCGCCGCCGGCGCCGCGGAGCGGGCCAGTGTGGAGCAGCGGGCGCGACTGGTGGAACTTGCCGCCCAGTTGCGGACGCTCGGGGAGGCTGGGCGGATCGAGGAGTTCCTGGCGGCCGATGTCGACTACCACGCGCTGCTGCTGCAGGCCTCCGGCAACGAAATGTTCTCCTCACTGACCGGGGTGGTCGGCGAGGTGCTGGCGGGACGGACCGAGCACGGCCTGATGCCCAGGTGCCCCCGACCGGAGGCGCTGGACCTGCATGAACGGGTTGCTGCCGCGGTACAGATCGGCGAGGTGCTCGGCGCCGAGGTCTCGATGCGGGAACTGCTGACCGAAGTGCAGGAGGCCATCGGGGCTGACGGTGAGGGCGGACATTCCGGGAATGCCACCCCTCCCTCCGCCAACGATCCGGGGCCGCTAGCCTGACGCCCATGGCTGGGGTATGGAGCGATGATGAGATCGAGGCACTGCTCGACGAGTACCTGAAACTGTTGCGCGCAGAGTTGCGCGGGCAGAAACTGGTAAAAGCCGAGGCCAATCGCGAAGTGGAGCGACGCACCGGCCGCACCAAAGGGTCCATTGAGTTCAAGTTCTGCAACCTCAGCGCAGCGTTGGACGACCTCGGGTACCCCTGGGTGAAGGGCTACAAGCCACGGGGCAACTACCAGGCTTCCCTGTCAACCGCAGCCGAGCGCAGGCTTGCCCAGAAAGGGGACATCTCACCGGTCAAGGACCCACAGCCACGAGCCAAGGCTGCGCGCTTGGCCAGCAGGAGCGATCTCCCCAGCGCACTGTTGGCCGGCAACGAGGCCGCCGCAACCGACCTGGCCATGCTCCCCCACTTGTGGGACGTGGCTAC
Organism: Aestuariimicrobium sp. Y1814; assembly: GCF_050113895.1. Classification (NCBI taxonomy): domain Bacteria; kingdom Bacillati; phylum Actinomycetota; class Actinomycetes; order Propionibacteriales; family Propionibacteriaceae; genus Aestuariimicrobium; species Aestuariimicrobium sp. Y1814. The sequence goes on from NZ_JBNJRW010000004.1 coordinate 174,530, forward strand.
GGGTGGTGCCCTGGTCGCGGCGGCACCGGACGGGGACATCGTTCGCCTGGCCAACGGACCGGCCGCCCCAGGCGTCGAAGCCGCCCTGGCCTGGTTCCGCAGTCGATTGCAGCAAGCGCTGCCCAGCCCGGCGATGCTGTTCCTTGTGGGGGCTCCCGGCGCCGGGAAATCACACACCGCGGCCAGCCTGGTGCAGGACTTCAAAGAGGTGGGCGGCACCGATGACGGACTCGCAAATCGCCGCTACGACTACGAAGCTGGGCCCGCGAGGCTCACGGTGGTGAATGACGCCACCATCCCCGACCCACGGACCGGTGAAATCAGTATCTCCACCGACATCAATACAGCTATCCGCGATGGCAGGCACCTGTTTGCCTGCGTGAACCGCGGCATTCTGGTGCAGGACAGGGCAGCAGACAATGGGGCCGTGAACGACAGCGAGGGCGCGCAAGTCGTGCGCTGGCTCATGGGTGGCCAGTACGAGGGCTCCCCCGACGACGCAACCCAGCCAGTCCGATCCATCGTCACGGAGAGCGGCGTCGACGTACTCGTGGTCTACCTCGACATGTGCTCCCTGTTCGAACCGCAACCCCACGTCGAGGTGGGCGAGAGCGACGACAAGTCGGATGTGCACGTGGAGCAGGTCCTGCCATGCCGCATCCATCAGCGAGACGACCTGGACGTGAGCGATGTACCAGCCTTGTCCGTGATGGCCGACACCGCGCGCGAGTTGCAACAAGACCTGCCCTACCTGCACCCCCAGGGGGTGATCCACGCAAACCTCGCAAACCTGGCCGACGAAACCTTGCAGCGGTCGTGGGCCACCATGCTCCGCTGTGCCGAGTTGCAGGCAGCCCAGGGATTCACGTACCGCGAGCTCTGGGGAGCCATCGCCCGATCCCTGGTGGGCGACCTCCCCCGCATGATCGACCGGAACTCCATCACGAAGTGGGAGCAGGACCCGGGAACCCATGACAACGAATGGGAGCTCCTGAAATCGCAGGCAGCCCTTCGGTGGCCGCAAGCCATGTTTGATTCATCGGCCCCCACTGTGCGTGCCGGGCGGGACCCGGTCGGGCGGATCACATGGTCAGCTGACCCAGCACGGGACGCACGCCCAGGGAACTTCAACCCCGCCCAGTGGGACTCCGGGTGGGCAACACCAGTCTTGGACGCCTTCGCGAGCCAATCTGAGGACCAGTCCCCCCTCAAGGGCCTGCTCAGCGCCCTGCCACAGGAGGATCCCTTCCACAAGATCGTCCAGCCATTCGACGAGGCACTCGACCGGGCTTACTGGGGCCGATCCTCTGCGAAGGCGATGCAGACCGACCGTAAACGTGCCGACCTGGGTGCCTGGTACGGCGGCTACCTGACCCGGCTCTACGCAGCCTCACGCGGAATCACCGCGTTCCTTCCTGCAGTCACGCTGTGGGTCGAGTCCTGGCACCACGGGCGCAACCTCCCACAGGCACTCAACGATCGGCTTCCACCGCTGCTGCGACCTCAGTTCGACCCCGATCAACCCAACTCTCCAGGCCTGCTTCCGCTTTTCGCCCCCAAGACCCAGCCGCTGACCGTGGGCCACGGCCGGCCCCAGCTCGCACTGCGGATTGCCTCGGTAGAGCTGCGCTGCGAACCGACCTCGGGCCAGCAACTCTCAGTCCAACTACTCGAGCAGGGCACCCTCGTCGGCACCCTGGAACTGGACGTCGTCCTGATCCGGGAAGCGCTCGCCTACTCAGAGACCGGCCACCCCGGTCTGACGGACCTGACACCCGTCATTGCCCCGCGACTGGAGAGGATCAGGTCGGCCCGACTTGCCAGCAGGAATCTTGGCACGGTCGACCTGAGCGTGGCCATGGAGGACACCACCTTCCAGATCGGGATCAAGCCATGACCGCGCAGCCCATCTCGCTGGGGCTGAACCGCCCCCAGTACGTCGCAACCCCGGAAGCCCTGGTGTCGGCGCTCGCATGGCGCCAGTTCCACGCGCCGGATGCCCCACCCAACAGCGGGTTGATGTACCGAACCGACAACAAAGGGGCAGGCAAGGTACAGATCATCACGACCTACCCGGAGAGCAGTGACCAACTGCGCCAGTTTGGGGAGGCGCTGACTTCTGCCGGTTTCTCTGCGGACATGAGCCTCCCCCGAGAACAGATGGCGCTGGCGTTCGCCGATGCGGTCTTGGGGATCAAGCCGGAGAAGGGCCAACAGCATCCTGCTGCCCCACTCACACCTCACCTCGCCCTGCTGCAGTCCATGCGTGGTTACCAGCGCACGATGAACCCCCCAGACCTCGGTCTCATCTTGGAACAGCTCTATGCCCTCGGTGTGCCGACCGGCTCCCGGGTCGAGGGCCCCTCCACCCGTTGGCTCCGCGCCGCGGAACACAAGACAGCGAATGACCCTGTCCTGGGCCGACTCGACAAGGCAGCTGCCGAAGCCCTGCTACCCCGTGGCCTGGTTCGGGTGACACCGAGCCCCGTTGACGGACGAGCAATCGCTGATCGCTCCCCCTTCACCTGGTTTGTCAACGCATGGAACCAGCTCACGGACGACCGCTGGGTTGACGCCCTGCCAGCGCGGGTGTGGGTGGACTGGTGCTGCACAGTGCTCAGGCTTGGCCTCGGGCTCGGGTTCTTGTGGGAGACCCTGTTCTATGACCAGTATGGGCGGTCACGCATGCGAGGCGAACAGCCCGATGCACGAGACATCGCGAACCTGGTGGCCAAGACGGAGCTCGTACCTTGGGCCCCCTCAGATGCGCACTTGGGTGTGCGTGACGTTGCCAGCCTGCTCTTGGGCAGGATCCGGCGGGGGGATGCAGTCCGCAAGCTTCTTGACCGCGACCAGTTCGATGATCGCGACATCGACGAAGCACTGAACAACCCGGGTACTGCAGGAAACAACGTCTGGGAAGCCATCAAGTACGCACTCAAGTCCCGCGAAGAGTCTGGGCGGTACGCAGACCACTACGGCTTGCTGCGCAGTAGGGGACGCTTCACATTCGTCGAACCCGGCGCCGAATGGATCACAGTGCTCGCAGGGCTGACGGCAGGTGGACCGGGTCGACCAACAACCGTCAATCGCCTGATGAGCACCCTGTTCGACATGGGCCTGCGGCCCGAACTGCGTGATGTCGTCCTGCTGCTGGAAACAGCTGGCCTGACTCGCGGAAGCGCCGACGCTGATGACGCATTGGAGATCACGAATGCCTACTAGCACGAACCCCACCAGCTGGTTGGGCGAAGCGCTCGGCCGGGCGATGGCCCAGACCGATGGCCTCTCGGCTGCCTACCTGCCGTCGTCAGTCCCCCCGGACGCCGCCCTGGCCATGGTCTCTGCCGCCAACGACGCGCGCCGGGCCGCGGGGAAGTTGTCGGGCCGTGAACCCGACTTCGCCATCGCATGTTCATCGACAGGCATCAAGGGCACCCTCTCCCCCCAGGAGGCGATCCGGTACCGCACGGGCGACCGGCTCGTGGTCGTAGTGGGCCAGCACCCTGACTTGTCGTCCTTCGTGCAGGCATTCGTTGAACAACTCGGGCCTGACTACCCGCACAGCACCACTGACGCGACCAGCATGGGATCAGTGGCCACAGCCGCGCTGGAACTGCTGTTCGCCGCGCAGCACACCAACGTCGTATCGGTAGCCTCACCGGCGAAAGAGCTCGCCGATTGCATGACGGTGCTCGCAGACGCCTACCGTGCCTCGGGCAGCGGCACAGAGGTGTGGAACTCCTACTGGTTCCGCCACATCGACGAGGGACTCCACGGAATCCACAGGTTCATGGAGTCACAGCACGTCACCACGCTCGACGCCCTGAAGGGCGTGATCCAAGCGGCCATGTCCCTGCCCGTCGGGCTCCCGAAGGGTGCGAGGGCGGGGACGCAGCTGCACGAGGCCATCGCCACCAACTGGGCTGACGCTGAGCAAATTCGCACCAGCGCAGGCCAACTCCAGCAACGACGCACGCACCCCCATCCGGACTTGGAGTGGCTGGAGCAAGGGCCATGGGACGAACTCTCAAGCCAGTCAGCGGAGGATGGTTACGACCACCCGATCCTGGCGATGCACACGACAGGCATCACGAAGGATCCCGAGCGCCATATTGACGCACTGTCCACACTCACCTGGGAGGAGTTGACCGACCCCGACGGCGTCAAGGACAGGCCACTCACGTTCCATGGAGGAGACGCCGGAAAGAGCCTGCACGAACTGGGCGAACTGACCGCCCCCGCCTTGGTCCCCATGTACCTCAGGGCGGAGGGAGCAGTGTTCGAGTCCCCGCGGCTGATTGCCAACGTCCCCCTCGTCGATGGCTACGACCGGGAGCCCGGTTGGGAGCGCCTCCTGGCTGATGTGGACCTCAAGTTCTCATCAAGAGGTATCCAGTGGGTCCCCGCTGGCACGCCCTCGGCACGCGGCGGGACCTTGCGCGTCCCTGGCCGGATTCAGATGGCAAAGTGCGACCGCTTGCGCCTGACCAAGGCCACCGTGGACGTCCCAGCACGTTCCAAGGCCGCACTACTCATCGGTCGTCCCACGGCTCCTCTCATCGTCATCCCGGGTACCGCGCCGGCTCTGGTTTCACTTGCGTTGAGCACCAAGACCCGCCTCGGGAAAGCACAACTGCACTTGCCTGAAGGCGAGGGGCTCGGCGTTACCTCTGTCCCGCTGGAAGGCGCCAATGACGTAGTGGTCGTGGCTGTGTCGCCCGACTCGTCCCCGCGGATTGATGGCCAGCCCATGGAGGAGTGGGCCTTGCCGGGACTCTTCTGTGCCCGCTTTGCTCTCTCAGACGAGCATGAAGTGTTGATCGGTGATGAAGAGTTCCGGTGCCATGGGGTCACCGACAAAACGGAGTACCAGACCCCGCTTGAGGCTGCCATCACGCAGTCCCTCGTCACGGGCAAGCAGCCCTCCTGGCGAGACAGTGGGGTGCGTGGCTGGTACGAGCAGCAGCTCAGCGACAACATCGAGTCCGTCGAATGGCTCAAGTGCCATGGCCACGTCATCACCAGTTCGCAGGATGGTGACAACCAACGATTGCGACCATTCCGCGGCCGAACTGGGCTCCTCCCGGAAGCACTGCATTCAGACTGGAAGGACTCCTCGGTCTTCCAAGTCCCGGACGAACTGGGCGACTCCCAGGAAGCAAAGACCTTCCGTGCTGCCTTCGAAGCACTCGACCTGCCTGCTCGTATGCGTCGGACCGACGAGGGGGAAACTTTCGAATGGCCGTCACGTGTCAGTTGGCGTGACTTGGCAGGTTCCGCCGCGCTCGACGCCTATCTGGAGAGCTACGTCGCGCTCGTGGAGCTCGCCGAGTCACTCCATGATCAGAACGCATGTTTTTGGGCAGCGCACCCGTTCTCGCTCTCAATCTGGGAGTCAGAGACCAAGTGCCGAGCCGTCATGCTGTCGCCACTGCACCCGCTGCGGTTGGCCTGGCTGGCAAATGTGGAGAGCACTCTGTGGAATGCGAGCCAGCAATCGGCACGGGCCATGGCTGGGCTGGTGGAGGGCTGGAACATCCCCGTCATGGGTACCGGCCCTGACAGTGAACCGCTCCTGGCGGTCCCCATCGATGCCGGCGAGCGTGGGCTTTTCGTCGGCTGGAGCCAACTCGTTGAGGTCTCCCCGAACTCGCCGCAGTCGCCCACCCCACCAGCACGTTCAGCGGGGCTCGATACCCCGGGCGCGGCCTCAAGCGGGCTGAATGGCGCAACAGCACGCAACGCACTGCGTTCTTACAGGCGCCTGAACCCACACGTGACCACCTTGACCGTCGACTTGGCAGCCGCCGCTAACTCGCCTCGGATGCAGGAACTCGATGAGGCAGTGCTCGACGTGCTCTCGAGCTTCCGTGACGAGCGGACACTGCCCGGTGGAGTGCGCGTGGCGGACTCCCTCAACAGGCGGGGGCCAATCCCCGCCGAGAGCATCGAGCGAAGTCTCGCGGGTGACCGAGCAGTTCCATTGACGTGGCACCGCTACCGGGGCCAGGCGCCGCACTCCAACATCCGCCTGCTCCAGGATGCCGGTGTGCACGTGGCCCTGACCAGCGACGCACGAACAGGTGCAGGCATCCTAGGACAGGTGCCACTGCGCCGACTTGAGGCACCCTCAGGCGGGGCCAAGGGACGTGACTACTACTCCCTCCCGGCGCTGAGCAGCTCCGGGACACTCATGCACAAGGCGATCCGGGCCTACGAGTCCCTGAGCCCCGGGTCGGCCCTGCGGGCGCGCCTGCACGGGAGCGCGTTAGTGTCAGGTGACGCTGACTGGTCGGTCACCGGGGAGAGCATGTTGAGTCCCGCCGCACTCGCCTCCCTGGTCGAGAAGGCCAGCGGCGGCAAGCAGATGCTGTGGGAGTGGCAGCCACCGGTCATGAGGGCGATGCAGGCCGAAGCTTTGCTGCAGAGGCGCCCCCACATCTCGGTCGTCCGCATCCCTGGCGCGTTCCGGACAGGCCTGGCGAAGCAAGTTGAGGCCTGCCACCCAGCCGGTGGGGCGGGGGTCGTTGACCAGGTGCTGGAAACCCTGGGCACTCGCGGGGTGGGGTTGTCTTCCCTGGTTGCCATCGGCGGTGCCCACGCTTCTGGCGCCTTGGGCTTCTACCTGGCCTTCCGCCTCATGGAGCATGTCACGGTGCCTGGCACTGATGTGTTGGTGCTCCCCATGGATGCCTGTGACGCATTCCTGCGAGCTCTCGCCGCTGACAACAATGAGAACGAAACGAAGCAGCGAGCCGACCTGCTTGCCCTGGTCACCAGCGGTAGTTCGGTCACGCTGGTCCCGATTGAGATCAAGTTCTACGGGGCAGCTGGCGAGTTTTCCGAGGGCCCGCTGCCCGAGCCAACGAGCCTGACAGAGGCGACCCAGCAAGCACTCGCCTCTGCCCAACTACTCAAGGCATGCATCGCACAGCAGGAGACCTTGCGGGACGCCGCCGGGAGCAGCAATGAGGCCGAGCCGAGGGATGAATTGGCACTGTGGAATGCAGGCCTGGCGAGCCTTCTGGAAGCGGCCTACCGGCTCAAGCCCCAACAGGGGGGCGACTCGTCGGCGGCGGCCTCCCTCCTGCAGGCTGCGGCCGACGATGGCCTCGAACTCAAGACGGCACCCCCACTGATCAGCTACTTCAAGCTGGGGGCCAGTGACCCCACGCCCAAGTCAGGGGTGTACACAGCCTCGGAGCAGCCCTACGGGGCACTGGTCACCGAGACTCGCGCCACCTTCGAGCAGGTCGAAGACCCTGACAGCGAAGTAGTGACGGCCTGGCGTTCCCTCTTCTCAACTTCGCTCGCCGCCGCCGCTGGGGGCGAGGGCGATCCAACCCCCAGCGCCACACAGCAGGTGCCCGAGCCGGATCCTGTCCCATCCCCTGCGACCGACCCAACGAGGGTGGACGAGGACGCGGAGCCAGCAGTGGAACCCGAACACGCCCGGGAGCAGCCCTACCGTCCCCGCCGGGCGCTGGTCGAGAACGACGAGCCTGACCGCCACGCCACGCCTCAACCAGAGGACGAAGGCGCACCTCAGGATGGGGGCGAAGTAGCGCTTGGGGAGGACGGCAGAGACCTACGACCACCTGCCGGCGAAGAGCCAACCCCGCAGCGTGAAACCCTTACTCCACCTGGGATCAAGTTCACCGTCGGAACCCGCCTGGGTGTCACCCCACCATCCCCCATCACCCTGTGGCCAAGCAACACAGCCCTGACGCAGTTGAACATCGGCGTTGTCGGGGACCTTGGCACGGGCAAGACCCAACTGCTCAAGTCACTGTTGTACAACCTGCATTCCCAGGGCCAGCAGATGCAGCCGACCCCGGTGTCGATGCTCGTGCTGGACTACAAGAGCGACTACAGCGATGACGAATTCATGTCCACGATGGGCGGCCGGGTCCTGAAACCGAGCGGGATCCCGCTCAACATCTTCGCAAGGGGCGCCAGTGACAACTTCAGGCGTGCCCAGTCATTCATCGATGTGCTCGACAAGATCTACTCGGGAGTTGGCCCGGTGCAGAGGATGCGGCTCAGCGAGTCAATCATGGAGGCCTACGACAACGCTGACCCAGATGACCCGACGCTCGCTGAAGTCTTCGAGATCTACAGGGAACGTACGGATGGCAAGGACGACTCCGTCACCTCCATCCTGTACAACTTCGTTCGGGGTGGCGTCTTCAGCAGTGACAGGGACGAACTCATCCCGTTCCGCGAACTGATCGACGGCAAGGTGGTAACGCTCAGCCTGAACTCATTGGGCGCCGACCAGAACACCAAGAACGCGCTCGTGGCACTGTTCTTGAACATGTACTACGAGTACATGCTCGAGAGCATGAAATGGCCTTTCGAGGGCTCAGACCCCCAACTGCGCCGCATCAACTCGTACCTCGTCGTCGACGAAGCCTCGAACCTGATGCGATACGACTTCCCTGCTCTGGGTGACCTGTTGGTCCAGGGCCGGGAGTTCGGCATCGGGGTGATCCTGTCCTCGCAGTACCTGAGCCATTTCAAGACCAGCGGCAACGACTACGGCCAGCCCCTGCTGACATGGTTCATCCACAGGGTGCCGCGGGTGGCGGGCAAGGACTTGACCCAGCTGGGGATCAGCGGCGACCAGGCGCGCGCCGCGCAGCAGATCCCACAACTAGGACAGTTCCAGTGCTACTATCGCTCGCTGGGTGTGGACGGCACGTTCATCCGCACTGTCCCATACTTCGAGCTCGTCAAGCGCCACCAGAACTGACGACTGTCGGATCTGAGGAGCTACTCGAATAATGGCTGAGCGCTATACCGTGGTCGACTTGTTTGCGGGCTGCGGGGGGATGTCGCTGGGGTTGGAACAGGCGGGGTTCACGCCCGTCTTCGTCTCCGAGTTGCACCACCACGCCATGGAGACCTACACCCGGAACCGGCAGCTCCTGCCGGTCGCCAAGCCGGAGAACCAGGCCCGGGACATCCTTGAACTGACCCAGCACCGAGACCGCCTCCTGCAGCTCACGGAGCGGCTGCGGGCAGAGAACGGCGGTGAGGTCGACCTGCTGGTGGGTGGTCCTCCTTGCCAGGGCTTCTCGGGGATCGGGCACCGGCGCACGTTCGTGGACCTCGAGAAGAAGGACATTCCCTCGAACCACCTGTACCGCGAGATGGCCACGTTCATCGGGGCGCTCAGGCCGAAGGCATTCGTGTTCGAGAACGTGCGGGGGCTCCAGTCAGCCCGCTGGACGAAGGAGGGGCGCAGGGGCGAGATCTGGACTGATGTCCAAGACGCGTTCGAGAGCATTCGGACTGATGACGGGCGCGGCTACGAGATCTATCCCAAGTTGCTCTTCGCGTCCGACTACGGGGTTCCCCAGAACCGTCCGCGCCTCATCCTGATTGGCCTGCGCAGTGACATCGCGCCGAGCTTCCCCGACAAAGGTCGGTGGCACCCCCCAAAGCAGGGCCCGGCGCCGGACCCCATCGACGTACTTGGCGACCTGGTGGACGATGCCTGGCCCACGACAGCCCAGACCCTTACGTATCCCAAGCCGGCGACAACGCCCTTCGCACGCGAGATGCGCAAACCCCAGAACGGCGGTGAACCTTTGAGCAAGGGGGCCGAACTCAGCGAACAGGAGTACTCCCGCCACTCCCCTGCAGTGACCACACGATTCAGGGAAATCCGACTCACCGGCTCCATCCCCGACAACCTGAAGACGAGGAAGTTCGCCCAACGCCCCATTCCCAAGAGATGGGGCGCCGCTGGGCCGACGATCACGGTGGCATCGCTGCCCGATGACTTCGTCCACTTTGCCCAGGACCGCGCTTGCACGGTGCGTGAGTGGGCACGTCTGCAGACGTTCCCAGACTGGTACGAGTTCTCGGGGCCCCGTACCACTGGGGGGCGGCGGCGGGCGGGCGACCCGGACGCTGACGACTGGACGCGCGACGTCCCGAAGTACACGCAGATCGGCAATGCCGTGCCGGTGTTCATGGCCAAGGCGATCGGCGAACACCTCATCGGCCTGGGCGTCTTCGGCCACTGACCGTCGCGTAAGGTCGCAATATGGCGGGACTCCCAGATCCGGTACCGCTGTCAGCGCACATCCGACAGCGGATGGTCGACCAGCGTTCCCGCGACACGACACCTGAGTTGCTGCTGCGCCGCGCCCTGCACGCTGCCGGGTATCGCTACCGGGTGAATCTGAAGGTGCCCGGGGCACCACGTCGCACGATCGACATCGCCTTCCCTCGCCAGAGGCTGGCGGTCATGGTGGATGGCTGCTTCTGGCACGGCTGCCCGGAGCACGGCCACATCCCGAAGCACAACTCCGAGTGGTGGTCGAACAAACTCGCCCACAACCTGGCCCGTGACGGGGACACGACAGCCCTGCTTGAAGCCGCTGGCTGGACGGTCCTGCGCGTGTGGGAACACGAGGCCCCGGAGGACGCCTTCGCCCACGTGGCCTCGGCTCTCGCACGGGCAGGGAGAACCGCCACGAACCGGGCAGAAGTGCCGCCACGCGCGAATCCGAGCCATTCCCCCTAGGCTGCCCATATGCCCCTTGAGCCCGTTCCGTTCGAGGCACTTTCCACGGCCGACTTGATCGTGGACCGTGTCTACCGGGGTGGCACGCGCGGAAATACCAGTGACGATCCCCTGAACCGGTTGTTGCCTGGCATCGGAAACCAAGGTGGCTTTCGCTACTCCGGGAGTGTACTGCAGGGCACAGTGCGTGCCGTCGTTCTCTACAGCAGCGGCACCGACCCCGACTGGCCGGACGGACTCGACCCTGCCACCGGCGACTTCACCTACTACGGTGACAACAAGAGCCCTGGTCGAGAACTCCACGACACGCAACGGCGCGGCAACGAACTACTGCGACAGATGTTTCAGAAGGCACATACCTCCCCCGTGCAGCGCGAGCAGGTGCCACCAATCTTTCTTTTCGAGCGAGCAGCGACCTCTGGCCGAGACGTGATCTTCAGGGGCTTGGCCGCCCCAGGTTCGTCCCGGCTGGCCAGCGACGAAGAGCTGGTCGCCGTGTGGCGCACCAAGGACCAGCGTCGCTTCCAGAACTATCGAGCGCACTTCACAGTCCTGGATGTACCGGTCGTCAGCCGGGAGTGGCTGGGCCAGGTGTTGAACGGCAATGTCATGGGTACCGCGTGCCCCCGCCCTTGGCGGAGTTGGATCCGCGGACGCGTCTACGAAGCCTTGGAGGCCCCGCGCACCATCAGCACCAGAAGCCGAGGTGACCAATACCCAACGGCAGCCAAGATGCCCATCCTGCAAGCCGTGTACGACCACTTCGCGCCACATCCAACTCTGTTTGAGCACCTCGCGGCGATGCTTTGGGAGCGATCAGACCCGAATGTGATGCCCGTAGATGTGACACGCCCCAGCCGCGACGGTGGGCGTGATGGATTGGGCTTCTACTTGGTGGGACCGCGTCAGGACCCAGTCAAGATCGAGTTCGCGATGGAGGCCAAGTGTTTTCGGCCGGAGTCGAACAGCGTTGGAGTTCGGGAGATGAGCCGGCTCATCTCGCGTATCAAGCACCGTGACTTCGGCGTGATGGTGACCACCAGCCACGTGGCTGAACAGGCCTACAAAGAGGTGCGGGAGGACCAGCATCCCATCGTGATACTGGCGGGTCGTGAAGTCGTCGACCTGCTGGGCAGCATGGGCTACAGCACCGTCGACGAGGTCAGGCAGTTCCTGGAGCAGGAGTTCCCCATCAGCGTCACCACCACCCCGGACGTGGTGTATCCGAGCGAGGAGCTGCTCGAGGCGATTGAGGTGGTCGATTCTGCCGAAGAGCGACTGCTCCCCTAGGGACGGCAGACGGTAGCATCTCGTCCGGCTGGGCTGCCTCGAATCGCCTCGAACTACTTGAGCCCGGGAAACACCTCGCGCAGCGCGTCCACCAATTCCTGGGCCATCTGCTCATTCAGCTGCAACGACTGGCTGCTCTTCGGTTCACGCACTCGCGTATCAGAGCCGAAGGTGCTCAAGTGCAGGTAGCGCTCACCTCCCGCAGTCGTCACGACCTGGAAGTACCCGTCCACCTCTGAGGGGTGCACCTTGATGTTCTGGCTACCTCGAGTAAGCGTTCGCAACCGCGCCATCATTCCTCCTGGCACAAGAGCATGATGTGCGTCGTCGTGCCCCCGACGCACCGCTGGCATTGTCCTGGCCCAGACGCTAGCAGCCGTGACCTCGCCGCCACGCTCCCCTCACCCCACCCGCCCAGCCAAACCCCTACTCCACGGATGCCATCCGATGGACACACACAGGCCGATCCCGACGTATCACCACACCTGGCGGGCACTACTCACCAGTGGCGCCCGCCCGCGCTTGCCCTGTTCACCCATCGTGTAACACCGTTACAATGATCCAGCGCGGATACGGACTCCGCCGCCATCGCAAGGCCACGACCCCCAGGGGCCCTCCCCATCCTTCACGCCGTACCGGCCGACCGCGTTCGACCCTGCCGCCGGCGTTTCGAGAAATGAGAACCCCGTGCGATCCGCACTTCGTCTCGCAGTCGGCCTCGTCCTCGGGCTGCTGCTCGCCATCACTCCCCTGCAGGCCCCGGCCAAGGTCGTCCCCGCCGCCGTCGTGACCATTCCCGACGCCAACTTCCGCGCGTGCCTGAACCAGGCCCTCGGCCAGCCGCCCAACGCGACCATCCAGGACACCCAGCTCGCCAGCCTGTTCTCCCTCGACTGCAACACCCGCCCGATCACCAACCTGGCCGGCTGGCAGTACCTGACCAGCATGGTGATCTTCAACGGGCAGAACATGTCCCTGAGCGGCTCGCTGTCGGTGCCGACCCAGTTGACCAAGCTGACACACCTCAACCTGTCGTTCAACCAGCTCACCGCAGTCACCATGCCGAGCACCCTGACCGAGGTCGCCGACGTTGACCTGCGCAACAACCGGCTGACCAGCTTCGCGCTGCCGAGCACGATGACCAAGCTCGCCCATGTCTACCTGCAGAACAACCGGCTGCAGAACCTGTCCGGGCTGGCCTGGACGCCCACCACCGCCTACATCAACGCGGCGGGCCAGCAGGTCACCCTGCCGAACGCCTTCATCGGGGTGCCCTACAACGTCCCGATGCGCGATCATCGCAACCTCACCGTCCAGATCACCGTGCCGGCGGGGGTCACCCACGTCGGTGGCTACCTGCAGTACCCCTCGCTGGGGTCACGGACGATGAACTTCGCCAACCAGTCCAGCAGCTTCTCGTGGGGCCAGTTCAACGGGACGATCACCCAGCAGGTGACCCAGCCCACCGCCACCGGCAAGCTGGGCGACCACACCGGCGACGGCATCGGCGACCTGTTCGGCATCTTCCCCGACGGACAGTTGCGCGCCTCGCAGGGCTCCGCCAGCGGCAGCCCCACCTTCCTCGGTTTCCGTGGCACCGGCTGGAACACGATGACCTACATGGTGCAGATCAATGACATCACCGGCGACAACCGTTCCGACCTGATGACCAGGCGCGGCAATGACCAGTCGCTGTGGGTCTACGCCCAGATCGGCGGTGGTTACGTCACCGGCTGGAAGCAGATGGGCAAGAACTGGGGCGGGATGGACCAGATCGTCCCGGTCTTCAACCTGGCCGGCGGCTCGACCCAGTACGTGGTGGCCCGCCGCGCCTCCGATGGCAAGCTGTTCCGCTACACCCTGACCCCCAACGGGTTGACCGGCATCCAGCAGATCGGGCAGAACTGGAATGGCATGCGCCAGATCCTGTCCGTTGGTGACTTCAACGGTGACGGCCGCTCCGACATCCTGGCCATCCGGGCCAGCGACGGCACCCTGTGGCGCTACCTCGGCACCCCCCAGGGCACCATCGGGTCGGGCCAACAGGTCGGCCACGGCTGGGGCAACTTCAGGTTGGCCTTCTGCGCCGGGGACTGGTCCGGCGACGGGCGCTACGACCTGATGGGCCTGCGCAACGACGGCCAACTGTTCACCTACCAGAACAACATGGGTTCGTGGGGCCCTGCGCGACCACTGGGCTCGGTGAGCACGAACATCGTGCTGATCGCCTGAGCCACTCGTCCCCCTGGACCTGCCCCACTCGCACGCCCCCGGCGGCACCGATCATGGATCGGTGCCGCCGGTCGGCGTCTCACGGCAAGACATCGATCCGTGGCAGGGCGCCGAACCCTTGGGCCCGTGTGCCACACTGGCAACAGCTGTCGGCGATTGCCTGTGGCGCCCATTGACGCACTTCGCGTCCAGAGCCATAGGTGAGCCCACATGACTCCCAGCTCCGTTGCCGTCCCCACCCGAACCGCGCCACCACCCGGCGAGGCCCTGCCGCACCACCGCGACGCCAGCACCTTCCCCAAGCAGCTGCGCGCCATGGTCGAGGTGACCAATGTGGCCAGGGAACTCGGCCTGATGAAGAAGGCCCGATGGTTCTACATCCTGCTGATGAGCGTGCTCGGGCTGGCGCTGGCCGGCTGCGTGGCCGGGTTCATCCTGCTCGGCCAGTCGTGGTTCCAGCTGCTGGTCGCCGCCGCGCTGGGCGTGATCATCACCCAGTTCGCGTTCATCGGGCACGAGGCTGCCCACCACCAGGTGTTCAACGAAACCCGCTCGAACAGTCGGCTGGCGCGCATCCTGGCGGTCGGGGTGGTCGGGCTGAGTCTGTCGTGGTGGGACAACAAGCATTCGCGCCACCACGGCAACCCCAACCGGGTCGGCAAGGACCCCGACATCGAGCGTGACACCATCTCGTTCCTGCCCGAGGACGCTGCCCGTTCCCGTGGCCTGGTCCGCTGGATCAACAAGCACCAGGGCGCATTGTTCTTCCTGCTGCTGCCGCTGGAGGGCGCGAACCTGTACAAGCACAGCTTCGCCCATGTGCTCGGGCGCGGCCGGGTCGAACGTCGCTGGACCGAGCTGGCCCTGCTCACCGCCCACTTCGCAGTGCTGCTCGTCCCGGTGTTCTGGCTGTTGCCGCTGGGCATGGCCTTCGCGTTCGTCGCGGTGCACGTGAGCGTGTTCGGCTTCTACATGGGCGCCTCGTTCGCCCCGAACCACACCGGCATGCCCATCGTGGCCGAGAAGGCGAAGCTCGACTTCTTCACCAAGCAGGTGGTGATGTCGCGCAACATCCGCGGTGGGGGCTGGGCCAGCGCCCTGATGGGCGGGCTGAACTACCAGATCGAGCACCACCTGTTCCCGACCATGGCACGCCCCCATCTGGCGAGGATTCGTCCGATCGTCAAGGAGTTCTGCGCGACCCACAACGTGCCCTACACCGAGACCTCACTGTGGCAGTCGTACGGCATCGTGGTGCGCTACCTCAGCGAGGTCGGCCTGGCCGCGCGGGACCCGTTCGGGTGCCCGTTGGCGGCCCAGTTCCGGCGGGTGTGACCGGGCGCTCTGTGTTTGCTGACTCTGTGTCAGCAGAGTGCGAGGCACGGCTGAGCCTCCCGGACGAGCGGCTCAGTCCTTGGCCTGGGGCAGCGCGACCGGCTTGCCCGAGCGCTTGGGGTTGGACGGCGGCGGCACGACCGGCCCGATGTCCCCGTCCGGTGCGGTGTCGAGGTCTATGATCACCGGGGCGTGGTCACTGGGCAGCTTCCCCTTGCGGGCGGCCCGGTCGACCCACGCCGCCCTCGCCCGGGCAGCCACCGGCGCCGAGGCGAGCACCAGGTCGATCCGCATGCCTAGGTCCTGGTGGAACATGCCGGCGCGGTAGTCCCAGTACGAGAACAGTCGATCATGGTCGGGCCAGCGTTCCCGCACGACGTCGACCAGGCCGAAGTTCGCGATCCGCTCCCGTTCGGCGGGCGTGACATGGGTGTGGCCGACATAGGCGGCCGGGTCGAACAGGTCCTGGTCGGCGGGGGCGACGTTCATGTCCCCGCAGACGACCACGTCGTCCGGCCCGGCGGCGACAACCGCAGCCAGGGCATCGAGCCAGGCCAGCTTGTACTGGTAGTGGGCGTGGTCGACCTCACGACCATTGGGCACGTAGAGCCCGTGGATGCGGATGCCGGCACAGGTCGCACTGATGGCCCGGGCCTCGACCACCCCGTCGTAGTCGGGTTGCCCGGCGAACCCGAGCTCGACATCGTCCAGCCCCACCCGGGACAGCAGCGCCACCCCGTTGAACTGGCCCTGGCCATGGTGGGCCACCCGGTAACCGCGCTCGGCCAGCGGCTCGGCGAACAACTCGTCGAAGGCCGGGTCGGACAACTTGGTCTCCTGCAGGCACACCACGTCGGGGTTGCGCTGGTCGAGCCAGGGCAGCAGTCGGGGCAGGCGTTGCTTGGCGGAGTTGACGTTCCAGGTGGCGATCCTCACCTGTGTGAGGCTACCCGACCTGCCTGCGCAGCCCCGAGGCTGATCTTCCATGCGACCACGAGCGCTTCAAGCATCCATTTTCGACGATTTTCGTTGAGAACGGCCAGTTCAAGTGGATACTTGAGGCATGACCCTGCTGTCTTTCACGGTGTCGAACCACAAGAGTGTCCGCGACGAAGCTGTCCTGGACCTCACGATCCCGGGCTGGCACACCCTGCACCCCCACAAGGGACGCACATGGGCGCAGAGCGCGCTGCCGGTCGCGGGAATCTTCGGACCGAACGCCTCCGGCAAGTCGAACGTGATCGATGCGCTGCACTACGCCCTGTCTGCCGTGCAGGCCTCTGCCACCGAATGGTTGGGGCTGCCAGCGCACCCCTACGAACCTTTCGCTCTGGTTCCCGATGACGGGCTCCGCCCCAGCCGGTATGAGTTCGACTTCGTGGTGGAAGGCATTCGCCACCGGTACGGCTTCGCGATGGACGAGTCTGGTGTCACGGGGGAGACGCTGGAATACCTGCCAAGTACGCGTTGGCGCCAGCTCATCTCGCGTGACACGCGAGCAGGGACGCTGACCTTCCACACCAGCCTGGGCGCCCCGTTCACCCCAGCCCGTCGAGAGCTCATCCTCAGCCGGGCCACGGTGCTGGAGCATCCGCAACTCAGTGATATCTCCCGGGCTCTGACCGAGGGAATCGACGTGTCCCGACTCGGCGACAACTACCGCCAGTACCGGCTTCAGGCGATCATCGAGGCGCTGAGCAATGGTGTGCTGGATCTCGACGGCCTCGCAACGCTGCTGAGTATCGCCGATGTCGGAATCCAGAAGGCGTCCCTGCGCGAAGACGAGTTGACCCCGGAGGCTGTCGAGATGCTGGCGAAGATCCGGGAGATCTTTCCCGCGGACTCGCCGAACGAGGCGAAGTCCTTGAACGAACAGGTCCGCCGCAGTCTGGAGTTCACCCACGCGGGTGCAACTGACCGAAGCCTTCCACTGCAGGTGGAAAGTTCGGGAACGGTCGCCTGGCTGGCGCTGATCGTCCCTGCCGTCGATGCCCTTCGCAATGGTGGGCTCCTCGTGGTGGACGAGATCGATTCCAGCCTGCATTCACACCTGGTCGAGGTGGTGCTCGGCTACTTCATGGACGAAACTGTCAACCGTCACGGCGCCCAGCTCATCTTCACCAGTCACGACACCTACCTGCTGGGTAATGACATGCGACTGAAACTCAGCCCAGAGCAGGTCTGGTTCACCGAGAAGGACCGCGAAGGAGCCACCTCACTGTTCAGCCTGGCCGAGTTCCCACGCCACAAGGACGCCAACGTAGCTCGCCGCTATCTGGCCGGCCGCTACGGAGCCACCCCCAGCCCCGCGCCCAGCATGATCCACCGCATCCTCGACGAAGTACCGGCAACGGCATGATGGCCCGACCGCGTCGTCCACGTCGACTGCTCAGGCGGCGTGGCCTGATCGTCACTGAAGGCACTGTCACCGAGCCGCTGTACTTCGATCGGCTCAAGCAACTGCTGCCTCGTGACGTCGGCACCATTGACGTGGTTGGCGTCGGTCAGGACCCGCTCTCAGTAGTGCGCACCGCGTTGAAGCGGCGCCGAGCAGCGAGGGGTGATGAAAAGTATGACTGGTGCTGCGCCGTGGTCGACGTGGACCAGCACCAAAGCCTTTCGGAGGCAACGGCGCTTGCGGCCTCTGAAAGCTCGCCGTTGGTCATCACCCAGCCTTGCTTCGAGCTGTGGCTCTTGTGGCACGTCAGTGACAAAGCGCCCACCACTTCGTCCGGCCTGCAGCGCGAGATCGCAGGCGCCAACGTGCTGTCGGGGAAAGCCTTGGCCAACAGCTACTCCTTGACGCTGGACCTGGACGCAGTGGACCGAGCCATCGCCATGGCACTTCGGAAGGACCCAGAACTGCGGTTCGGGCGGAAGGGACCCATGCCGTCCACGGCGATGCCGGAGTTGATCCGGCTGATCCGCACCGGGAAGTGAGCTGCCTCAGCCCAGAATCGCCCGCTCGATCGGGGTCTGGCCGTCGTTGAAGTTGATCGTGCGGCCGATGGTGGCCGGTTCGGCGACGACCGCCTTGATCACCCGGGCCACGTTGGCGCGCGACACCTCACCACCGGCGTCGGACACCTCGGTGTCGATCCGGCCGGTGGGTTCCTCGAAGGTCAACCGGCTGGGGCCCAGGATCGTCCAGTCAAGACTGCTGGCCCGCAGCGCCTCGTCGGCGGCAGCCTTCGCCTCGGCGTAGGCGAAGAAGGAATCCTCCGGGTCGATTCCATGATCAGCGCTGGCCCCGGCGTAGGAGACCATGACGTAGCGCTGCACCCCGGCCTCCTGCGCGGCCGCCATGGACAGGATCGCGGCATCACGGTCGACCGCGTAGGTGCGCTGCGGGTTGCCGCCACCGGCGCCGGCCGACCACACGATGATGTGCTGGCCGGCGACCAGGTCGGCGAACCCGTCCTTGTCCAGGGTTTCGATGTCGGTCACGTAGGGAATGGCACCGGTGGCCGCGACATCGGCTTCGTGTTCCGGGTTGCGAATGACCGAGGTGACCCGGTGGCCCGCCGCCACCAGCAGTGGTGCGGCCAGCAGGGCAACCCTGCCGTGACCGCCGATGAGCATGATGCGTGCCATGGTTTCCTCCGTTGTTCGACGAGACGGGCCTGGCCCCAGCCTATGACGACGCCGTCACGGCTGCTGGAGGTGGGGGCACCCAACCCGGGTCGCGACGTAGCACCCACCACGCCGCTCGACGCGATAAGCGCACTGGGGGGGCGCGCTCACCCCCACCGGAAGGCTCTTCCCCCAGAGGCAGTAACAGCGTTACGCTAAGGGAGGCCCGTTCTTTATCGCAGGATTCCCACGCCAAGGAAGCAGGGAACCAGATGTACCGCTTGCTCCGCAGAGCCTTTGCCGCCCTCCTCACCGCAGGAGCCCTGATCGCCGCCCCCATGATCGCCATGGCCGACGGGGTCAGCCCGACGTCAGTCTCCGACTCCGCCGACCCGGGTGATGTGATCACCGTGAACAAGACGGTCTCCACCCCGGTGATTCCGCCCAAACCCGACATCGTCCTGGTCGTTGACGCGACCGGCAGCATGGCGAGCTCCATCAACAACGTCAAGTCCGAGATGGGCAACATCATCACCACGGTGAAGGCCGCACAGCCCGACGCCCAGTTCGCGGTCACCAGCTACCGTGACATCGGCGACGCCTACCTGTTCAACGTGCACTCGAGCCTCACCGCCGACGAAACCGTCACCCAGACCGGCATCAACAGCGTCACCGCAGCCGGCGGCGGTGACAATCCCGAATCACAATTGAACGCGCTCTACGAGATCGGCTCGGGCGGCGGCACCATCAACTTCCGCCCCGGCTCGTCGCGGATCGTCGTGTGGTTCGGCGACTTCGAGGGCCATGACCCCAGCAACGGCCACACCATGGCAGATGCCATCGCCTCCCTGCAGGGCGTCAGCGCCAAGGTCGTCGCCATCAGTGTCGGGGCCAACCGCCTCGACTTCACCGGTCAGGCCACGGCCATCACGGCCGCGACCGGCGGTGTGCTGTTGACCAACATCCCGGTCACGGGCACCGCCACCGCCATCCTGGAGGGCCTGACCAACCTGCCGGCCGAAGTCGACGCCACCACGGTGTGCGACCCCGGCCTGTCGGTCTCGTTCAGCCCGACACTGCCCCAGACCGTCCCCAGCGGCACCGACCTGGTGCTCACCGAGACGATCACGGTCGCCCCGGATGCCCCACAAGGGGGCACCCTGGGCTGCACGACCACCTTCACGATCAACGGCGCCGATGCCGGTGACGGCTACACCCAGACCGTCACCATCACCGTCAACGACGTCACCCCACCCACCGTGGCCTGCGGACCGGGCGTCAACCCGGCCGGCAAGACCCCGGGCGGCTGGCAGAACGCCGGCTTCTTCCAGATGGTGGCCGAGGACAACCTGCCCGGAGTCATGGTGACCATCACCGACAATGTCTCCGGCGAAACCTTTGGCCCCTACGACCCCGGAACCTACTTCAAGCTGACCCAGGCCCCGGGCGCCACCCCCAGCGCCGTTCCCTTCTCCGGGGCGGTTGACTGGCACTTCACCTTCAAGGGCGACGCGACGCTGACCGCCACCGACGCGGCCGGAAACACCACCACCGCGAGCTGCGCGGTGCCTCCCAAGCAGAAGTAGCCCGCAGCACACCATCGTGACTCCACGATCACCCACTTCCTCGTCCGGGTGACCCCCTCAGGGCCAAACAAGCACCACGGACGGCGCCGAGATCAGATCTCGACGCCGTCCGTCGGCATGTGGCAGCTCAGGCTGGGCTCAGGCCTGACCCTCACCCGTCTCAGCGGGGCCCTCGGTGGGGGCGGACCCGGTGACACCGGCCAGGGCGGCCGGGTCGTCGGGCACCTCCGACTTGGGGGTGCCGGTGAAGGTGAACGGGTGCTCGGCACCCTCGGGGGCAACGTCGACCAGGACGACCTCGCCGGGCTTGAGCTCACCGAACAGGATCTTCTCGGCCAGCACGTCCTCCACGTCACGCTGCAGCGCACGACGCAACGGACGAGCGCCCAGCACCGGATCGTAGCCGCGCTTGGCGACCAGCGACTTGGCGGCAGCGGTCAGCTCGATGCCCATGTCCTTGTCGCGCAGGCGCGACTCGATCTGGGCCACCATCAGGTCGACGATCTCTTCGATCTCGGCCTGGGTCAGCTGGTGGAAGACCACGATCTCGTCGACGCGGTTCAGGAACTCGGGGCGGAAGTGCTGCTTGAGCTCGTCGGCCACCTTCGCCTTCATCGCCTCGTAGCTGGAGACCTCGTCACCGCTGCGGCTGAAGCCGAGGCTCGCGCCCTTGGCGATGTCCCGCGAACCGAGGTTCGTGGTCATCACGATCACGGTGTTCTTGAAGTCGACCACCCGGCCCTGGGCGTCGGTCAGACGACCCTCGTCCAGGATCTGCAGCAGCGAGTTGAAGATGTCGGGGTGGGCCTTCTCGACCTCGTCGAACAGGATCACGCTGAACGGCTTGCGGCGCACCTTCTCGGTGAGCTGGCCGCCCTCTTCGTAGCCGACGTAGCCGGGGGGCGAGCCGAACATCCGCGAGGCGGTGTGCTTCTCGGAGTACTCCGACATGTCGAGGGTGATCAGGGCATCCTCATCGCCGAACAGGAACTCGGTCAGCGCCTTGGTCAGCTCGGTCTTGCCGACACCCGAGGGGCCGGCGAAGATGAACGAGCCGCTGGGACGCTTGGGGTCCTTCAGCCCGGCACGGGTGCGCCGGATCGAACGGGACAGCGCCTTGACGCCGTCGCGCTGGCCGATGATGCGCTTGCCGATCTCGTCCTCCATGCGCAGCAGGCGGGCCGACTCCTCCTCGGTGAGCTTGAAGACCGGGATGCCGGTGGCGCTGGACAGCACCTCGGCGATCTCCTCCTCGCCCACCTCGGCGGCGGTGGTGGTGTCACCGGCGCGCCACTCGGCCTCCTTGCCGGCCCGCTCGGCGAGCAGCTTCTGCTCGTCGTCACGCAGCCCGGCGGCCCGCTCGAAGTCCTGGGCGTCGATCGCGGCTTCCTTCTCCAGCCGCACCGACGAGATCCGCTCGTCGAACTCACGCAGGTCCGGCGGGGCGGTCATCCGCTTGATCCGCAGCCGGGCACCGGCCTCGTCGATCAGGTCGATGGCCTTGTCGGGCAGGAACCGGTCCTGGATGTAGCGGTCGGCCAGGTTCGCGGCCGCTGTCAGGGCCTCGTCGATGATGGTGATGCGGTGGTGCGCCTCGTAGCGGTCACGCAGGCCCTTGAGGATGTCAATGGTCAGCGAGATCGACGGCTCGGCCACCTGGATCGGCTGGAAGCGGCGCTCGAGCGCAGCGTCCTTCTCGATGTTCTTGCGGTACTCGTCGAGGGTGGTGGCACCGATGGTCTGGAGCTCACCGCGGGCCAGCATCGGCTTGAGGATCGAGGCCGCGTCGATGGCACCCTCGGCAGCACCGGCACCGACCAGGGTGTGGATCTCGTCGATGAACAGCATGATGTCGCCGCGCTGCTTGATCTCCTTGAGCACCTTCTTCAGGCGTTCCTCGAAGTCGCCGCGGTAGCGCGAACCAGCCACCAGGGCACCCAGGTCGAGGGTGTAGATCTGCTTGTCGCGCAGGGTCTCGGGGACATCACCGCGTACGATGGCCTGGGCCAGGCCCTCGACGACGGCGGTCTTGCCGACACCGGGCTCACCGATCAGCACGGGGTTGTTCTTGGTGCGACGGCTCAGCACCGTCATCACGCGCTCGATTTCCTTCTCGCGCCCGATCACCGGGTCGAGCTTGTTCTCACGCGCAGCCTGGGTGAGGTTGCGCCCGAACTGGTCGAGCACGGTCCCCGACTGCGGCGCAGCGCTGCCCTCGGGTGCACCGGAGGTCGAGGGCTCCTTGCCCTGGTAGCCGCTGAGCAGCTGCAGGACGGTGTTGCGCACGCGGTTCAGGTCGGCGCCGAGCTTGATCAGCACCGAGGCCGCGACGCCCTCACCCTCACGGATCAGGCCGAGCAGGATGTGCTCGGTGCCGATGTAGGAGTGGTTCATCTGCAGCGCCTCGCGCAGCGAGAGTTCCAGCACCTTCTTGGCACGCGGGGTGAACGGGATGTGCCCGGTGGGCACGGTCTGACCGTGGCCGATGACTTCCTCGACCTGCTCACGGACGGCCTCGAGTGAGATCCCCATCTGCTCCAGGGCCTTGGCGGCAACGCCTTCACCCTCGTGGATCAGGCCCAGCAGGATGTGCTCGGTGCCGATGTAGTTGTGGTTCAACATCTTGGCTTCGTCCTGGGCGAGCACGACAACGCGGCGTGCCCGGTCAGTGAACCGCTCGAACATAAATCTCCTTCATCGCACTTCCCACGAACCTGTGAGCCGAACGATTCGCATCGTCTGGGGCCGCAGGGTCCTTGATGATCCCAACAGCCGGTGCCTTCAGTCTAGTAACGACACCAACCCCACACACCTTCCAGCGGTTCGCTGGCAGGTGAACAGCATCGGACGACCACGACGCCCGCCCCCGCGAACCTCACGGGGTCGGGCGTCATGCGCTCACCAACCGGGGGCAATCGCCCACCGGCACCGCTCAGGCGTGGGCGGCCTCGTAGGCCTCCACGATCTCCTTCGAGACCCGTCCCCGCTCGGACACCTTGATGCCCTGGCTCTGGGCCCAGGCGCGAATGTCGGCACCCTGGGAGCGGCGGCCACGGGCCGCACGCGAGGCTGCGCCGGCACGGGCACGACCACCGGTGCGGCGGGCATTGCCGATCCACAGCGCGAGTGAGTCGCGCAGCTTGCTGGCATTGGCCTCATTCAGGTCGATCTCGTAGGAGACACCGTCGAGGGCGAAGCTGACAGTTTCGGCTGCGTCACCCCCGTCGAGATCATCTTCAAGCACCAGAATTGTGCGCTGAACCATCTGTGTATCCCCCATCGTCACATTGACCGGCTCCCCCGGTCATCATCTAGGTCATCTGGTGGCGACCAGCCGATGAATACTATTGTGCACCCCAGACGGTGTGCAATCCCGCGTTCTGGGGCAAGTCGCGTGCACCAGTTAATGGTCAACCTACCCGCTGGGGGGTCATCGCGACAATTGGGGGATATGCCCCCCCACCCGGTGATGGCCGCCGCTGGTGCAACCAGTGGCGAACTACGGCACTCTGGTGGGGTGAACCAGACAGAGGATTGGTGGCTCGGGGCGTTGGCGCCGCAGACCACCGACGGCGTGGCCACTCCCCCGGGAAAGATTGTGGACCTCGGCCCGCAACACCCCAGCCGCGCGGGGCTGCTGCGCCTGCGGGTCGACCTCGACGACCGACGCCGCATCAGCAGTGTGGCCATTCAGCCCGGATTCCTGCATCGCGGTGCCGAGAAATTGTTCGAAGTGCGCGACTACCGCCAGGTGCTGATGTTGGCCGACCGCCATGATTGGCAGGCGCCGTTCAGCGGCGAGCTGGTGGCCGCCCTGGCCTGCGAACAACTGCTGGGGCTCAGCGCCCCGCCGCGGGCGGTCTGGCTGCGCACCCTGCTGGCCGAGGTCGCCCGCATCCACTCCCACCTGGGCCTGTTGACCTGGGTCGGCCACGCCCTGGCCGACAGGGGCCTCTCCGCCCGGACGAGGCGTGCGCGCGACACCTGCCGGGAGCTGATGCTGGCACTGAGCGGCAACCGCCTGCACCCGATGCTGAACCGCCTCGGGGGCCTGGCCGGCGACCCCGACCCGAGTTGGTTCAAGGCCCTGGCCCAGTGGCTCGACGAGGTGGATTCATTGCCCTTGCGTGACGGCGTCATTGATCTGGCACTTCCGGGCGGGCTTGCGGAAATGTCATTCGAGCAGGTGCAGGCATTCGGGGTATCCGGGCCGGCCGCGCGGGCCAGCGGATGGGTCGGGGACCTGCGCCGCCAACCGGGCTATCTGGCCTATTCGGACCTGGAGTGGCCGAGCGTCGAGAATCCGGTCACCACCGGTGACGTCACCGCCCGATTCCTCTGGCTGACACATGACATCCAATATTCGACACAGTTGGTGCGGCAATGCGTCGAAAGACTGGCAGGGATTGATTCACCCATCACCACCCCGCTGTCTCGGATCATCAAATTGCCCGACGCCGAGACCTGGCTGACCATTGAGGCACCTTTGGGCCTGGCCGGCATTCACGTGGTCTCGCGTGGGGGCACCACGGCCTGGCGGTTCAAGCTGCGCACCCCCACCTTCGCCCAGGTGAATGTGCTGCAGCAGGTGCTGGTCGGTGTTCCCGAGCAATGGGCCCCCGCGGTGATCGCCTCGTTCGGCTACACCATTGGCGACCTGGACAAATAGCCCCGACCCCGTGGCCCCGGCCCCCGTCCCCGGCAGACCGGGGCCCGGAACGCAGATCGACCCCGCCATCCGGCGGGGTCGATCTGTCTGCGTCCCTGTGGGGTGCTGCTCAGGCTTCCTTGAGCTGGTGGTCGGGGAAGTTCAGCTTCAGCTGGGTGAGGTCGACCACGGTGGGGTGGTTGCCGTCGCTCCACAGCTCGGCCGCGGTGGGCACGCTGCCGTTCATCACGGTGTGCGCCGCGGTGCGGCGCGGCAGGGTGACGACCTCGGCCTCGGCCGGTGCCAGGTCGGCCAGCTGCTGCTCGAGGGTGGCCAGTTCGGCCGTGCGCTGGGCGAGTTCGGCCTGCAGCTCGGTGATCCGGCTGCCGCGACGGTCGCTCTCGGCGCGGGCCGAGACGAGGTTGCCGCGCAGCGAGGACAGCTCAGTCTTGCGGGCCGACAGCTCGGCGCGCAGGCCGGCCAGCTGTTCGGCGTGGGCCTTGGATCGGGTGGTGAAGGTCTCGATCAGGTTCATCGACTCGACGTGGTGGGCGTTCGCGGCACGCGCGGCGGCATCACGAGCGGTCTTGAGCTCGCTGCGGTGCAGCACCTCGAGCCGGCTGATCTCACGGAACGCGAACCAGACCGAGGCGGCAGCACCCAGGATGCTGGCCAGGAGTCCGGCGCGCACCATCCAGATGGGGCCGAAGGCACAGGCCAACCCGACCAGGGTGACCACGATCATCAGCACGAGGCTGGTGCGACGCTCCCGGGACATGGAGCGGGGAAGAGCATGGGAAGCCATGGGCGTCATGCTAGGCGTCGGGAGCCCTGCGCTCCTTGCGACATGCCGTCGCGACTACGACAAATCCACGTTCTGGTCGTCATCGGCGGGTTCGACGTGGCAGGCACGTTCCAGCAGGTAGCCGCCGAGGGCGAACACCGAGGCGGCGACCAGTGCGGCAGTGCCGGCGATGGCACGTTCCCGGTAGAGCGCGACCTCGAGTCGTCCGAGTTGTGAGGCGGCGTAGGCGACGTGCCCGCCGGCCAGCAGCAAGCCGGTGACCAGCATGCTGCGGCCGAGCACCAGCGCGGCCACCGGCACCTCGAAGTCGGGGGGCCCGGCCGGGTCGTCCAGCCGTCGGCGCAGCCACACCGAACCCAGCGCGGCGGCACCACCCAGCAGCACCAGCAGCAGTGACATCGTCCACGGGGTGACCGGCAGCGGCGCCTGGACCAGCCGGAACAGGCTGACGGCCAGCGCACCGAAGGCGACTCCCAGCACAAGGGCGCTGAGCACGAGCCGGGGGCCGGCCAGCCTCAGCTTCGACGAGGCGGGCGGTTCAGGACGACGCGCACGCTCGGGCTCGTCGTCGAACTCGCGGCTCACGGCAGCTCGATGACCTCATCGGTCAGGTGCACACCGGACACGTCGACGTCCTTGACCAGGTCAGCGACCTTGCCCTTGCCGGGAAGCTCGCCCAGGGGGTCGGCCTCCAGCCACGGCACCAGCACGAAGCCACGCTCGTGGGCCCGCGGGTGCGGCAGCACCAGCTCGTCGGAGACCCGTTCCCGCTTGCCGACCATGATCAGGTCGATGTCGAGGGTGCGCGGGCCGTTGGGGACGTCGCGGCGGCGGCCGAAGGCCTCTTCGATGGCGAAGGCGCGCTCGAGCAGGGTGACCGGCTCGAGGGTGGTCTCGCAGATCAGGACCAAGTTGTAGAAGTCGGGCTGCTCGATCTCGCTGATCGGGTCGGTCAGGTACACCGACGACACGTCGACGGGGATCACGTCGGGCGTGGTGGCCAGCTGCGTCACAGCGGCCTGCAGGATCTCGAGGCTGTCGCCCACGTTCGAGCCGAGGCTGAAGACAACCTTGCTGATGGGGCGCAGGTTGCCGAGGGTATCGACGTCAATGAACGTCATTGCTTGCTCCTGATCACGGTGATGGTGACGTCGGTGAACGGCACCGGGATGGGGGCATGGGGCTTGTGGACGACGACCTCCACAGTAGTCACGGCATCAATGGACGCGATGTCGTCAGCGATGCGTCCGGCCAGGGTCTCGATCAGCTGCAGGGGTTCCCCGGTGATGTGGCGCACCACCGTCTCGGCAACCTCGGCGTAATTGACCGTACCGTCCAACTCGTCCCGGGTCAGGTCGACGGCAGTTTCCAGTTGCACATCGACGATGAACTCCTGGCCAACTCGGGTCTCCTCGGGCAGGACACCATGGAAACCGGTAGCACGAACACCGGTCAGGGTGATCCACACGGGTTCGGCTGCCATTCATCCTCCAAGTTGTGATCGTGACGATACCGGAGCGCCGGAAACGCCCTCGAGGACCCCCCTCGTGTGGACCCTCACCCCTGTTGCCACTCGGTGCGCAGCCGGGCGACCACCTCGACGGCGTCGCGGTGCTGGCGCACCGTGTGGGTACGCACCGCCCAGACCCCCTGCAGGGCGCTGAGCGTGGTGATGGCGACCGCCGCGTCGTCGCGCTGCAACACCGGACGAGCACCCTTCGCGTCGCGCAGCAACTCGCCCAGGAAGCGTTTGCGGCTCACCCCCACCAGCACGCGGTAGCCGAGGGTCTGGAAGTGTTCCTGGTCGGCCAGCAGTTCCCAGTTCTGGTCGGCATCCTTGGCGAAGCCGTAGCCGGGGTCGATGATCAGCCGTTCGGCGGGGATGCCTGCGGCCAGGGCGGCGTCGATGCGGCCGCTCAGCTCGTCCATGACCTCGGCAGTGACGTCGTCGTAGTGGGCCAGGTCGTTCATCACCGCGCCGTGGCCGCGCCAGTGCATGGCGATGTAGTCGGCGCCGGAAGCGGCGACCACCTTGAGCATTTCCTCGTCGGCCAGCCCGGCGGAGACGTCGTTGATGATGGCCGCGCCGTGGTCGATGGCCGCCCGGGCGACGCTGGAGCGCATGGTGTCGACCGAGACGGTGACCCCGCGGTCGGCGAGGGCGTCGACCACCGGGATGACGCGGCTGAGTTCCTCGTCCTCACTCGGGCGCACCGACCCCGGCCGGGTGGACTCCCCGCCCACGTCGATGATGTCGGCGCCCTCGTCGAGCATCTGCTGGGCGTGGGTCAGGGCGTCGTCGTGGGCGAAGTGGTCGCCGCCGTCGCTGAACGAGTCGGGGGTGACGTTCAGGATGCCCATCACCAGGGTGCGGCTGGGCGCCTCCGACATGCTCAGCGCCTGGTCGAGTTGATCAGCGCGAACGCTTCGGCGCGGGTTTCGGCGGCCCGCATCGAGCCGCGCACCGCCGAGGTGGTGGTGCGTGAACCGGGCTTGCGGACCCCGCGCATGGTCATGCACTGGTGTTCGGCCTCGACCACGACCAGGCAGCCGCGCACCTTCAGGTGTTCGACCAGGGCGTCGGCGATCTGGCTGGTCAACCGCTCCTGCACCTGGGGGCGCTTGGAGTAGACGTCGACCAGCCGGGCGAGCTTCGACAAGCCGGTGACCTTGCCGTCGACGTCGGGGATGTAGGCGACGTGGGCGACCCCGGTGAAGGGCAGCAGGTGGTGTTCGCACATGCTCCACAGCTCGATGTCGCGCACCAGCACCATCTCGTCGTGGTCGATGTCGAAGGTGGTCGACAGGATGTCGGCGGCGTCGTGGTGCAGGCCGGCGAAGATCTCGGTGTAGGCGCGGGCGACCCGTTCCGGGGTGCCGTCCAGGCCCTCCCGGGTGGGGTCCTCACCGATCGCCAGCAAGATCTCGCGGACGGCGTTCTCGATGCGGGGCAGGTCGAAGCCGTCAGTGGAGTGGTCGCTGGTGTTTCCGTTGCTGGTCGTGCCGTTGCTGGTCATGGCCGCTCAGTTGCTCGGCGGCGGGCCCCAGGGGTTCCCGCCGGGGTTCTGGGGGCCGGAGTTCTGGCCCGGGAACTGCTGCCCGGGGTAGGGGCCCGGGAACTGCTGGCCGGGGCCCTGCTGCCCGGGGTAGGGGCCGGGCTGCTGGGACGGGCCCGACCCGGGTGGGCCCCACTCCTGCGGCGGCTGCCAGGGCTCGTGCGGGCCCTGCCCGTCACCCCCGGGTGGGCCCCACTCCTGCGGCGGCTGCCAGGGCTCGTGCGGGCCCTGCCCGTCACCGGGCAGCGGGGTGGCACCCAACTGTCCCGGCGGCAGCTGTGCCCCGCCGGCGGGGTGCGGCTCGTCCGGCTGGCTGGGCAGTTCGGGCAGTTCGACCGGCGGGATCTCGCTGGGCACCCGCTGGTCGGAGCCGGTGAACCCACCGCGTTCGGGCCAGCGCTTCAGGTCGGCGAAGATGCGGGCCACGTCGGCCTTGGTGAGGGTCTCCTTCGCGACCAGCTCACGGACCAGGTCGTCGAGGATCTCCCGGTTGGCCTCGAGCACCTCGAAGGCCTCCTGGTGGGCGGTCTCGAGCAGCGCGGCGACCTCCTGGTCGATGACGGCTGCGGTCTGGTCGGAGTACTCCTGGCTGCGGCCGGCGCCACCGGTCATGCCCAGGAAGGGTTCGGAGTCGCCACCGCCGAGCTGCACGGTGCCGATGCGGGCGCTGAAGCCGTACTGGGTGACCATGGCCCGGGCCACCTTGGTGGCCTTCTCGATGTCGTTGCCCGCGCCGGTGGACGGGTCGTGGAAGATCAGCTCCTCGGCGGCGCGCCCGCCCATCATGTAGGCCATCTGGCCCAGCAGCTCCCCGCGGGTCTGGGAGTACTTGTCCTGGTCGGGCATCACCATGGTGTAGCCGAGTGCTCGTCCGCGCGGGAGGATGGTGAGCTTCTGCACCGGGTCGACCCCGGGCATCGCCGCAGCGACCATGGCGTGGCCGCCCTCGTGGTAGGCGGTGACCAGGCGCTCGTGCTCGTTCATCAGGCGGGTGCGCTTCTGGGGGCCGGCGATGACGCGGTCGATGGCCTCGTCGAGTTCGCGGTTGCCGATCAGCGGCAGGTTGAGCCGGGCGGTGAGCAGGGCGGCCTCGTTGAGCACATTGGCCAGGTCGGCGCCGGTGAACCCGGGGGTGCGGCGGGCAACGGAGTTGAGGTCGACGTCGTCGGCCATCGGCTTGCCCTGGGCGTGCACCCGCAGGATCTGGGCGCGGCCGGACAGGTCGGGCGCCTCGACGGCGATCTGGCGGTCGAAACGGCCCGGACGAAGCAGGGCGGGGTCGAGCACGTCGGGGCGGTTGGTGGCCGCGATCAGGATCACGCCACCGCGCACGTCGAAGCCGTCCATCTCGACCAGCAGCTGGTTGAGCGTCTGCTCACGTTCGTCGTGGCCACCACCCATGCCGGCGCCGCGGTGGCGTCCGACGGCGTCGATCTCGTCGATGAACACGATCGCGGGGGCGTTCTCCTTGGCCTGGTCGAACAGGTCACGCACGCGGCTGGCGCCGACACCGACGAACATCTCGACGAAGTCGGAACCGGAGATGGAGTAGAACGGGACGCCGGCCTCACCGGCGACCGCGCGGGCCAGCAGGGTCTTGCCGGTGCCGGGCGGGCCGTAGAGCAGCACGCCCTTGGGGATCTTGGCGCCGACCCGCTGGAACTTGGCCGGTTCGGAGAGGAACTCCTTGATCTCCTGGAGTTCCTCGATGGCCTCTTCACAGCCGGCGACGTCGGCGAAGGTGTTCTGCGGGGTGTCCTTGTTGGCGACCTTGGCGCGCGACTTGCCGAAGCCCATCACGCCACGCCCGCCACCGGAGCCACCCTGGATCAGGTTCATGACCACGAAGAAGCCGACGATGAGCAGCAGGAACGGCAGGAAGTTGTACAGCAGGCTCGACCAGAAGCTCGGGCCGGGGTTGGAGCCCACCCATTCATCCAGGGTCTTGGCGGCGTAGCGCTCGTTGAGCTTGTCCACCAACTCGTCGGCCTGGTTGTTCACCCAAGTGGCCTGCACCTTGGTGCGGCCTTCGTCCTTGGTGATGCGGATGGTCTGCTCACCGTCGATCAGCTCGACCTTCTCGAGGTGGTCGGTGCTGTTGATGATGGCCACGGCCTCAGAGGTGGGGACGTCCTTGAACCCGGTTGCCTGGCTGGCGAAGTTCATCGCCGCGATGATCAGCACCAGTGCGATCAGGATCCACACCACAGGTCCGCGGAAAGCCTTTTTCAGGTTGTTCAATGTTTGTCCTCGCCAAGGGCCCGACAGATCGGAGCAAGCCTACCAGCGGGGATCCAGCCGTCTCGGGAGCCGGATTCGACCCCGTGGCCGGGCTCAGGGCGACGGCGGCGTGGTGTCAGCCGGGGTCGTCTCGGGTTGGGTGGGCTCGACCGGCCTGGTCTCGGGTTGGGTCGTCTCGGGTTGGGTGGGCTCGACCGGCCTGGTCTCGGGTTGGGTCGTCTCGGGTTGGGTGGTCTGGACCTGCGCGGTCTCCGCGCCGGCGGTGGAGGGCGCAGCGACCTTCGGCGCCGCGGGACTCCCGGTGGGTGTCGGCAGGTCGACCGGCTGCTCCCAGACCTGGATGACGCCGCCGTCAATGATGAGAGTGCCCGCTGATGCCGAGTGCAGCCCCACCAGGGTGGCGGCGAGGAGTGCCGCGGCAGCCAGACCGGCCAGCAGTCGGTTGTTCATGACTCGACCTCCGCATCAGGGCGTTACACCAGGGGCAGGCGCCGTGTCGGTGGCGGCCCCATCGTCGGTGTCGTCCGCGCGCCTGTTCCGCGGGCGACCCGACCGCGCGCAGGGTCGGCAACTAGCCTTGGGGCCATGGCGTTCCACTCGCAGGACCACGACAACTACATCTCCGTCATGGCCGACGGCACGGTCAAGCAGCGCAACCCCTTCAGCGGCACCAACGTGTGGACCGTGCCCGGCCGCGGGCATCGTCCATTGACCAGCAACCACGAACAACCGCTGCCGCTGGACCCGGCCGACCACGGCCGGTACTGCGCCTTCTGCGAGAAGCGCTACCTGGAGACCCCACCGGAGAAGTACCGCGTCATCCACCACGACGGCCACTGGCAGACGCTTCGCCACGTGCCGGCCGAGGAACTGTTCGACACCGTGGCCGAGTTCCGGCGCATCCCCAACCTCTTCGAGATCCTCAGCTTCGACTACTGGAACCTCAACTACGGCTACCAGATCCCCCACCATGTGGCGCTGCGGCGGGCCGCCTACCTGGCCACCCCCGCCGGCCGGGAGCATGTACTCGCGATCGCCACCACGAAGCTGCGGGCTGCCGGGCGCCAGGACGACCTGGCCCGGATGAGCCCCGACGAGGTCATCGAGTCCGGCGACGGGCTGTTCGGCGGCTGCCACGACGTGATCGTGGGTCGACGCCACTTCGTCGACGGCGCCTCGGACACCTCCCAGTTGGCGAGCTCGGGAACCCTGACCCCCGAGGAGCACTACCAGTACATCAAGTTCACCGTCGAGACCCTGGCCCGGTTGTACGCCACCAACCGTTACGCCCGCTACGTCGCGGTCTTCCAGAACTGGCTCAAGCCCGCCGGCGCCTCGTTCGACCACCTGCACAAACAGGTCGTGGCCATCGACGAGCGTGGCGGCAACAACGAGTCGGCCATCGCGAAGCTGCGGGTCAACCCGAACCTGTACAACGAGGCGGCGGTGAACTACGCCAGCTACCACAACCTGCTACTGGCCGAGAACGCGCACGCGGTCGCCTTCGCCGGGTTCGGGCACCGCTACCCGAGCATCGACATCTACTCGAAGTCACCGACCTCGAACCCCTTCGAGCAGACCGCCGACGAGGTGCGCGGCATGAGCGACGTGCTGCACGCGATCCACGCGGCGACCGGGTCGGACATCGCCTGCAACGAGGAATGGCACCACCGGCCCGCCGACGTGGACGTCGCGATGCCGTGGCACATCACCGTGAAGTGGCGGCTGTCAACGGTCGCCGGCTTCGAGGGCGGCACCAAGCTCTACCTGAACACTCTCGACCCCTACGCGCTGCGCGACCGGCTGCTGCCGGTGCTGGGCCAGCTGCGTGAGGCTGACCTCATTGCGCCGCTGATGATCGGTGACGAGTGCCCCGGCACCCCCAATCGGCTGCATTACAACCGGGGGCGCTGAGCCCAGGAGTTACGAGTCGCCTGCCCCGGCCGACTGGTCTGCACCGGCCGGCTGGTCTGCACCGCCCGACTGGTTTGCACCGGGAGCGTCGACGAACATCCGGAAGTCGTAGTGGGCCGGCAGCGGCTCGTCGGTGCCCAGCAGTCGCTGGTGGTCGAACCACAGCTGGTCGAGGCCGAGGTCGCCCTCGCGCAGGTCGGGCAGTACCAGCGGACGAGCCAGCAACGCCTGGGCCCGGTCGGCCTCGCCCAGGGCCACCAGCGCCGCCGTCTCCAGGAACTGGACGCGGGGCAGCTCGCGCTGGTGGGCGTCGAGCTGCTCGACCCGTTCCAGCACCTCGGCGTCGTGGCCGGCTGCGCGCAGGGCGGTCAGCAGCTCGACCAACAACTCATCGACCGCCGGCCCGCGCAGCCCCAGGGCCGCGGCGTGGGCACGGCGCAGCTGGTCGGCGCGGTCGTCCGCATCGGCGCTGGTCAGCGCGAGGGCGCGCAGCCCGGCCGCGGTGGGGCGCTCGTCCACGCTGGCCTGCCACAGCTGCCTGGCGCGTTCGGTGTCACCGGCGGCGTGCTCGGCGAAACCGAGCATGAGGTCGCGGACGGGGCCGGGTTCGGCAGTGCGCAACCGGTCCAGCCAGCCGCGGCCCGCGATGACCCCGGTCGACAGGCCGTCGGCCAGCAGTTCCTCGGCGACCACACCGGTGCTCGCGGTCTGCCACCACCACCACTGTTCGTCGACGATCAAGGGGCGGGCGAAAGGAGTGGCCGGGTTCTCCGGCAGGTCACCGACCGCCACCGCGAGCGCACCCCAGCCCTGGGTTTCGGGCGCGTCGCTCGCGACCCAGCCGGGTGAGACGGGCTCGGTCGCGAGGTCGACCAGCAGGGCGTGGGCGCGGTCGACCAGGTCGGCATCGACGGCCTTCGCGGCGGCCGCCACCGCCTCGGGGTAGTCAGCATCGGCCACCCCCGGGCCGAGGTCGAGGCCCGTGTAGGTCTCGGTCCAGCTCCAGGTCTCACCGGCCGGCAGGCGAAGGTGTTCCAGCTGGGTGGCGGCCAGGCCGGCCTGGATCTCGAGGTAGGCGCCCTCGCCGCCCGAGAGCCACCGCTGCCAGGAGTTGCCGCCCGAGCCGGTGCCCCAGACGAACAGTTTGCGGCTGGTCAGCCGTGGGGTCGAGGCGTGCAGCAGGCCCCGACCCTGGCCGTCGACCGCGGCGATCCAGGGGTGCTCGCCGCGGGTCTCGAAGAAGTAGTCGCCGCTGTGGCGGGCCTGGTCGGGCCGGGTGATGTCGACGCCCTGGTGCACCGGGACCGGGACCCGGTGCAGGGTGGCGACATAGCCGAAGTGGAAGGCGGAGTCGGCCTCGACCAGCACCCGGCCGCCCTCGACCTGCGGCACGGCGATGTTCGACCACCAGTAGACCGGCCGGTCCTCGCGGTGCGGGTTGGCCAGGGTGACGTGCACGACCAGGGCAGTGGCGTCCTCCGACAGCCAGACGTCGACCTGCCAGACAAGTTCGAGGAGGCGCTCGTAGGCCCACATCCGCAGCACCTGGATGCCGTCGCGTTCGACCACCGCGGCGCTGACGGGGTCACTGGTCAGCGCCCAGTGGCCGGTGACGCCCAGGTTCCATTCCACGCCGCCGGCGATCCAGGCATTGCGCAGGGCCAAGTTGGCCGGCTGCACCCAGTCGGACTGGTGCAGCAGTTCACGGTCGTGGTCGAGGTCGGTCAGGGTCCACAGCCGGCCACCGAAGTCGAGCAGGAAGGTGGCGCGCAGGTGCTGGTTCTCGACCACGGCGACCCGCTGGTCGAACAGCCGGGGGTCGCGGTTGTAGCGCGGCTGGTTGCGGTAGGGCAGCATCGTCGGCGGACGTTCGGCGTGGTCGTCGCCGACCCCGAGCAGCAGTTGTTCGTCCGGTGTGGCGAGTCGACCGCCGCCGCCGTGCAGGATCGGCAGGCCGGGACGCCGGTCGAACCCGGCCGCGAAGACCGGGCGCTGCTCGATGCTGATCATCTCAGCGGTAGACGTGCTCAGCCAGGGTGCCGACGTCGCGCAGGTTGCGGTAGCGGCCGGCGTAGTCGAGGCCGTAACCGACGACGAACTCGTTGGGAATGTCGAAGCCCACGTACTTGACCGTGACGTCGCTGGTCAGCGCCTCGGGCTTGCGGAACATGGTCATGATCTCGAGCGAGGCGGGGCCTCGTGACTGCAGGTTCTGCACCAGGTAGCTCAGTGTCAGGCCGGTGTCGACGATGTCCTCGACGATCAGCACGTGCTTGTCGGAGATGTCGGTGCTGAGGTCCTTGAGGATGCGCACCACGCCCGAGGACTGGGTCCCCGAGCCGTAGGAGGAGATCGCCATCCAGTCCATGGTGCAGTGGCTGGTCATCGCCCGCGACAGGTCAGCCATCACCATGATCGCCCCGTTGAGCACGCCGACCAGCAGCAGCTCCTTGCCCTGGTAGTCAGCATCAATCTGGGCGCCGACCTCACGAATGCGGTCCTGCACCTCCTGGGAGGTGTGCAGCACGTGGTCGAGGTCGTCAGCAATGTCCTTGGCTTCCACGGGCAACACCCTAGTGCCGTGGCGCCCGCCGCACCACGTGACCTCGACGCTCGATCACCAGGCCTGGCACATTGATCGGCCCCTGCCCCCGCCAGCGGGTGGCCAGTTCGAGCACGGCGGCCACGTGGGTGGCCTGGACTTCCGGGGCGCCGAGGTCGAGCAGCCAGTTGCGCACCACCCGGGACGACACCGCGACCGGTAACTCGGCGAGCGTGGTGCAGTCGAGTCCCTGCCCCATGGGCTCCTGCAAGGGCCCGCGCGACGGACCCTCGAGGTTTGCTGACTCTCCGTCAGCAGAGTGAGAGTGTGCCGAGCGCGCCTCGGAGTCTGCTGACTCCCCGTCAGCAAACACAGAGCGTGCCGCGGCACCGGCCCGGCGGGCCCACTCGTCGAGGGCGTCGGCATCGGCCCGGGCCAGGTCGGCGGTCCGGGCCAGGGCTTCGGCGATCCCGGGCCCGAGCTCTCGTTCGAGCACGGGCAGCACGTGATGGCGCACCCGCACCCGGGTGAACCGGTCCTGGTCGTTGTGCGGGTCCTCCCAGACCTCGAGGCCCCATTCCGCGCAGGCCGCGCGAGTCACCTCCCGACGCAGCCCGAGCAGCGGACGAAGGATGCGCACCCCACCGGCCGTCTCGGCCCGCATCCCGGCCAGTGACCGGGTGCCCGAGCCCCGGGCCAGACCCTGCAGCACGGTCTCGGCCTGGTCGTCGAGGGTGTGGCCGAGCAGCACCACGCCCCCGTCGGCGACCCGGGCCAGTGCGGCCAGGCGTGCCTCCCGGGCGGCCGCCTCGGGGCCCTGGCCGCGGTCGCGTACCTCGACCCGGACCACTTCGGTGGCCAACCCCAGCCCTTCAACCCGACCGGCGACCAGCGCCGCGACCTCGTCCGACCCCGACTGAAGACCATGATCAACAATGACCGCTCGCAGGTCCGGACCATGGTCACCTGCACGCTGAGCCGCCCGGAGTACCCACGCGGCCCCGGCCGCCAGCGCCATCGAGTCCGCCCCGCCGGAGACCCCGAGCACCACCGGCCGTCCGGGCAGCCCGTTATCGGGCAGCGGGTGATCGGGCAGCGGCCGTCCGGGCAATGACGCGCGACCCGGCAACACCACGCTGGCTACGGATTCCAGCGCAGTCCGCACCGCCCGGGCCACCTGCCATGCCGCGGGGCCGAGCTCACGCCGTGCCACACTCGGGCCTGATCATGGTCATGCCGGTCGGCCACCCAGGCCGAGGACGCGTCGCATCCACAGCGCCGGTTCGAGCAGTTCGTCGCGGCTGGGCAGGTGCTGGGGTGATTCGAAGACCCGGTTGAGCCCCTGGTGGCCGGCCACGTCGAGCACGGCCCGGCTGAACACGGCACCATCGCGGTACTGGGCGAGTTTGGCGTCCATGCCGACGAGCTTGCCGATGGCGGCGAAGCGCCCACCGCCGTCGCGGCGGGCCTCGAACCGCTTGCGGATCACCGGGAGCGTTTCGATCACCTCGGGCCCCGCCAGGTCCATCAGGACGTCGGCGTGCCCTTCGAGTAGGGACATGACCGCATTGACCTCGTCGAGGGGTTCGCCGGCCTGTGGGGCCGACAGCACGTCCAGCATCGCCCCGTGGGAGCGTGCGGGCTCCCCGGACAACTGGTCCGCACCGTCCTTCGCCCGGCCACCGCCCGGGCGGACCAGCCGCAGCAGCACGTCGAGGATGCCCTCGCCCGCGTCGTCCTCGGCGGCCAGCACCCGGCGGACCAGCCCCAGCAGGTGGTCAGGCAGCCAGGGGGCGGCGGCGAACTGCACCCGGTGGGTCTGCTCGTGCAGCGCCACCCAGGTCCGGAAGTCGCGGGGCACCAGCGCGAGCTGGCGTTCCACCTGGACCACATTCGGCGCCACCAGCAACAGTCGCGGGGTGGGGCTGAACGGGTCGAACTGGCCCAGGATGCGCGTGCCGAGCACCGCCAGCAGCCCCCCGAGCTGGGAGGCCATCGCGCGTCCGGTGATGCGCTGGCCGAGGTTCGGCGAGGCCGGTGAGCCCAGCCGCTGCCACATGGCTTCGGCGGTGCTGACCATGGACGCCACCCAGGACCGGCGGTCGATCACCAGGTCGAGCCCGTCGGTGACCAGCGGCAGTCCCGAGGCCTGCGAGATCAGTGCCGGCGCCACCCGGGCGGCACGGCGCAGGTCATCGACGGCGTCGCGGCGCTGTTCGGCGGTGGTCGGGGGCCCGGCGGGCATCAGCCGCTGGCCGACATTCCTGGCAAGGTCGAAGTCGAGCCACGGCAGGGAGGTCACGCGCAACCACACTCACTGACGACCGCGGCGGCGGTGTCGATCCAGGCCCGGGCCCACCAGTCGTCCTTCGACTGGTTGACCATGAACACGATGATGACGCTCTGCCCCGAGGCGGTGACTGTCCACCCTGACAACGATGACACCTCACTCAAGGTGCCAGTCTTGGCGTGCACCCGACCCCGCCCACCGATCGACTCGTCGATCAGGAACCGGTCCCGCAGGGTGCCCGAGACCCGGGCCACCGGGGTGGCGGTGATCAAGGTCCGCAGCCGTTCGGTGGAGGCAATGGTGCGCCACGCCGCCGCCAGCATCTCGGCGTTGACCTGGTTGGAACGGCTCAGCCCCGAGCCGTCGTGGAACTGGGCCCCGGCCCGCCAGACCCCGAGCTCGGTGAGCACCTCGACCAGCGTCGTCGTCCCCCCGGTGAAGGAGGCCTCGGCGTCGCGCGCGATCGCGACGTGGCGCAGGATCATCTCGGTGGCGGTGTTGTCGGAGGCCACCATCGCGAGAGTGGCGACTTGTTCCAGCGGCAGGGAGTCGACCTCGGCCAGCGGCTCCCCGGCCCCCGCGGGACGGGCGCTGACCTGGCCGGTGACCGTGATGCCCTGGGCAGCCAGCTGGGTGGCGAACAGGGTCGCGGCGGTGAGCGCCGGGGTCTGGCTGCGGGCGGTGCTGGTGATGGTGCCGTCCGGCCCCCGGGTCATGCCGCCGTCGACCATCAGGGCCGAGATCCGGGTGACCTGGTCGACGTAGCCGGTCGGCCAGGTGGGGGCCCAGTCCGGGCCGGTGAACAGGGACTCGTCGTAGCCCAGCGTGACGGTAGTCGTCCCGGCCTGTTTCAGCGCCGCAGCGGTCTGTTCGGCCAGCACCTGGGTGGAGGCGAGACCCGGTTCGTCCGGGTCGGGAATGCTGCGCAGGTAGGGGTCACCGCCGCCGCGCAGGACGATCACCCCGGCGGCCGGGCTGGTGACCGCGGTGGTCAGCTGCTGGTCGCCGGGCATCGCGGCCAGCGCCCCGAGCATGGTCAGGGTCTTCATGTTCGAGGCCGGGATCAGCATGCTGGCCGGGTTGTTCGCGTACAGCACGGTCCCGCTGGCCGTGTCGAGCACCATCGCGGACGACACCCCGTCGAAGCGGCGGGGCACCGCGTTGAGGCGGGCTGTGAGGGTCTCGGTGGACAGGGTGGTGTCAGGCTCAGCCATCGGTGGGGCGGTCACCGCACCGGTCGTGGTGGTGCTGGTTGGGCTGGGCGGCGGCGGGAACAGGGTGCTCGCAGCCGGCGGCAGGGCCTCGGTGTCACGCAGCCCGGTGGCGTCCAGGATCGGGTTGTGCGCGAACAGCACTCCGCCGACCAGACCGCAGGTCAGCATCGCCACCGCGGCCGCCGCCAACCCGGTGCGGCGGGGCTTGCGGGCGGGTTCGGCCACGGAATCGTTCTGATCCACGTCCGTCCTCCGAACACGCTAGGCTGAACCTCTGACGAGGGTGTCCCCATCATAGAGAGAGCAAGCCGTGACCAACGATTCTCAGTCTGTTGAGCTCAGCCCCATCCCGGATGGCCTTACATTCGACGTCACCATCGAGATCGCGAAGGGCACCAAGAACAAGTACGAGATGGACCACACCACTGGTCGCATCCGGCTTGACCGCACCCTGTTCACCTCGACCCAGTACCCCTATGACTACGGTTTCGTCGAGGGCACCCTGGGTGAGGACGGCGACCCGCTGGACGCGCTCGTGCTGGTGCCCGAGCCCACCTTCCCCGGGTGCCTGATCGAGTGCCGTGCGGTGGCCATGTTCCGCATGCGTGACGAGATGGGCGGCGACGACAAGGTGCTGTGCGTGCCCACCGCCGACACCCGCCAGAAGAACCTCACCGGCATCGAGTCGGTCTCCGAGATGATCCTGCTCGAGATCGAGCACTTCTTCACCGTGTACAAGGACCTCGAGCCCGGCAAGTCGGTCGAGGGCGCCACCTGGGTGGGTCGTCCCGAGGCGGAGGCGGAAATCCTCGCCTCCATCGAGCGCGCCAAGGGCACCCCCTTCGAGCACCACCACGCCAACCTGGCCTGATGGGCTCGTACCTGGTCCTGCTTGCCCCCTCCGCGAACCGGGTCTACGCCGGTGCCGCCGATGTGCTGGCGGCCGCGGAACTGGAGATCACCCACCCGGGCACCGTCAGCGTCGAGCCGACCGTCCTTGCCGGGGTCGAGTACCTGGCGCTGGAGGCCGACCGGGTCGACCCCGCCGTGGTCGCCGGCCAGTCCGCCTCCCTGGCGCTGTTCGAGCGGCTCGGTGAGCTGCTTCGTCCGCTGGAGCTGGCGAACCCCGACTGGCTGGACGACGACCTGGTCACCATCCAGAAGTACCCGGGAAAGACCAACGAGCAGTTCACCCGCCTGCTGACCAACGTCACTCTCGCGGCGGTGCGCCGCGAGCCGGGGCCGCGCGAGGTGCTCGACCCGTTGGCCGGGCGGGGCACCACCCTGCTGACGGCCTGGTCGATGGGCCACGACGGGTTCGGCGTCGAGGCCGACCCGAAGGCGGTCGAGGCGATGAGCGCCTTCCTGAAGACCTACCTGCGGCGCAAGCGCTACAAGCACACCGCCGCGACCACCCCGGTGCGCCGCGAGGGCCGGGCCATCGGCAAGCGGTTCGACGCCACCTTGCGGCTGCCCGACCGCCGCGAACTGGTGTTGGCCACCTTCACCGGCGACGCCCGCGACTCGGGTGCCCTGTGGGGACGCCGGAAGTTCGACGCCATCATCACCGATGCGCCCTACGGGGTCGTCCACGGCGCCAGCCAGGCGGGCGGGAAGCGGGACCGTTCCCCCGCCGGGCTGCTGGCCGAGGCCGTGCCGGTGTGGGCGGGACAGCTTCGTCCGGGTGGGGCGTTGGGGCTGTCGTGGAACACCCACGGCCTCACCCGCGAGAACCTGGCCTCGATGATGGCGGCCGAGGGCCTCGAGGTGATGGACGAGGGGCCGTGGTTGCGGTTCTCCCACAGGGTCGACTCGGCGATCCAACGTGACCTGATGGTGGGCGTCAAACCGCTCTGACGACGGGAGTCGTGGCTCTGCTCAGTCCTCTGACAGGGCTTCGAGCCAGGCCAGCTGTTCCCAGGTCTGCACCGCGGCACCACCCTCGTGGCCGGCGTGCGAATAGACCTTGATCACCGACTCGGACGCCTCTTCATGGCTCGACCCCCACGCGTTGTAGGCGGCGAAGACCGTCGAGGGCGGGCAGACCTGGTCCATCAGGCCCACGCTGAAGATGGCCGGGATGTCGGTGCGCTTGGCCAGGTGCACGCCGTCGAAGTAGTTCAGCACCTGCAGCACCGACTGCTCGTCGGCAGGGTGGCTGCGCAGGTGGTGCGAGATCTCCTGGTAGGGACCGGCATCGGTGAGGGTGACGGCTCGTCCGAAGTGGCACAGGAACGGGACGTCGACCATGGCCCCGGCCAGGGACACGTCGGCCATGGCGGCGAGCCCGGCCGCCGCGATGGCCATACCGCCACCCTGGGAGGCGCCCTGCACGAAGACCCCGCTGGGGTCTGCCCGCGGCAGCGTCTTGGCGACCTGGACCGCACGCAGGCAATCGATGTAGAGCCGGCGGTAGTAATAGGTCTGGGGCGAGGCGATGCCGCGGGTCATCAGCCCGGGCCAGGCGGACTCCCCCGCACTGGGGTCGGGGTCGGCGGTGCGTTCGAAGACGCTGGGCTGGCTCCAGCCCTGGCCGCGGGTGTCCATGATCAACTGTGCGTGCCCGGCGCCCACGAAGGGGGAGGCGAAGGGCAGGTGTCGTCCCCCGGCGTAGCCGGCGAAGCTGACCACCACGCTGAGCGGTGCGCTGGTGCCGGTCGGGGCGATGTACCAGGCCCGGATCGGGGCGCCGCCCCACCCGGCGAAGGTCACGTCGTAGGCATCGACCAGCTTCTGCCGGTTGTCGAACGGCTCGACCCTGACCCCCAGGTCGACCTGCGCCGCCTCGTCGATCGTGGCCTGCCAGAACTCCTCGAAGTCGGCGGGCTCGGCAAAGTCGGGACGATAGGTGCGCAGTTCGTCCAGCGGGAGGTCAAAGAGGGCCATGGCGTGATCCTAGGCCGTCCGTGGCCGCCTGTCTGTGGCCGCCTGTCTGTGGCTCCCCACCACGGGTCTGCAGCCCGGGCCCACGTCTGCAGTCCCACTCCCCGTCTGCAGCCCGGACCCACGTCTGCAGCCCCACTCCCCGTCTGCAGCCCGGACCCACGTCTGCAGCCCCACTCCCCGTCTGCAGCCCGAGCCTGTGTCTGCACGTCGTACAGCCCCGCAGACTCAGCGCCGCGCTGCAGACGGCGGGACGCTCTGCAGACAGCGAGCCGCGTGCGCCCACGGACGACGGCGGCTGGCACCACGGACGACGGCGGCTGGCACCACGGACGAGACAAGCCTCCGGGTCTGCTGACGCTGTGTCAGCAGACCCGGAGGCTGCATGAGTCGGGTCGAATGAGTCGGATCGGATGGGTTGGTTTCGGTGGGGGTGGACGAGCTGGCCGGAGCTCAGACTGCCAGCGCGTCCACCTCACCGGTGCGGATCCGCACCACGTGGTCGACCGGGGTGACCCAGACCTTGCCGTCACCGACGGACCCGGACCGGGCGTGTTCGACGATCACATCGACGACCGGGTCGGCCTCGGTGTCCTCAACCAGGATCTCGATCTTCACCTT
Source organism: Aestuariimicrobium sp. Y1814 (assembly GCF_050113895.1). Lineage (NCBI taxonomy): Bacteria > Bacillati > Actinomycetota > Actinomycetes > Propionibacteriales > Propionibacteriaceae > Aestuariimicrobium > Aestuariimicrobium sp. Y1814. The sequence goes on from NZ_JBNJRW010000004.1 coordinate 217,303, forward strand.
CGCGATGAAGTCGATGGTGAACTCGGCACCACGGTAGATCTCGGTGTGGCCACGCTGGCGGGCGTACCCGCTGACCTCGGTGACGGTCATCCCGCGGATGCCGTGCTGGGCAAGGGCGATCTGGACGCCGGCGAGCACGCCGGGCTGGATGATGGCGGTGACGAGCTTCATGAGACGGTTTCCTTCTGGGTGGGGCCGGACTCGGCGGCGCGGGCGACAGCAGAGGCGGCCGGGCTCTCGGGCTCAGCCGGGGCGGCCGGCACCACGAGGGTGGAACGCACCCGGTAGCTGGAGTAGCCGACGCTGCTGAGGTCGTAGCCGTTCTCGGCGTGGGCGGCCAGGTCGATGCCGGCGGCTTCCTCGGCCGGGGTGACCCGGATGCCCATGGTGTACTTGATCGCCAGGGCGATCAGCAGGCTGACGATGCCGGAGTAGACCATGACCGCGACCGCGCCCAGGGCCTGGCGTCCGAGCTGGTCGACACCGCCGCCGTAGAACAGGCCGGCGACACCGTCATTGAGCGAACCCTTGGCGAACAGGCCGACGGCCAGGGTGCCGATCAGGCCACCGAGCAGGTGGACGGCGACCACGTCGAGCGAGTCGTCGATGCCCAGCTTGCTCTTCCACTTGACGGCCAGCGCGCAGCCGAGACCGGCCAGCGCGCCGACGGCCACAGCACCGAGCGGGGTCACTGCAGCACAGGCGGGGGTGATGGCGACCAGTCCGGCCACGATGCCCGAGGCGGCACCCAGCGAAGTGGCGTGCCCGTCACGGATACGTTCGACGACCAGCCAGGCCAGCATCGCCGCACCGGTGGCGACCAGGGTGTTGACCCAGGTCAGGCCGGCGAGCTCGTTGGCGCCCAGCGCCGAGCCGGCGTTGAACCCGAACCAGCCGAACCACAGCAGGCCGGCACCCAGCATGACCAGGGTGAGGTTCTGGGGACGCATCGGCTTGGTGCCGAAGCCCAGTCGCGGGCCGACGACGATCGCCAGCATCAGCGCGGCCATGCCGGCGTTGATGTGGATCGCGGTGCCACCGGCGAAGTCGATCGCCCCGATGGTGTTGGCGATGAAGCCACCGGTTTCGGAGACGCTGCCGTCGAAGGCGAAGACCCAGTGGGCTGCCGGGAAGTAGACCAGGCTGGCCCAGACGATGGTGAAGACCACCCAGGCGCTGAACTTCATCCGGTCGGCCACGGCACCCGAGGCCAGCGCGGTCGCGATGATCGCGAACGCGGCCTGGAAGCCGACGAAGACCAGCAGCGGGATCTGGTTGCCCTCGTCGCCGAGCAGCACACCAGCGGTGTTCTGCAGGCCGGCGAACTGGGTCGGGTCACCGATGATGCCGTTCCAGGACTCCCCGAAGGCGAGTGAGAACCCGAACAGCACCCACAGCACACCCACGGTGGCCATGGCGATGATCGACATCATCATCATGTTGAGGACGCTCTTGGCGCGCACCATGCCGCCGTAGAAGAGCGCCAAGCCAGGAGTCATCAGCAGGACGAGGCCTGCTGCGGCGAGGACCCATGCGGTGTCGCCGGTGTTGAGCTCGAGAATGTTCATGGCGGAAACTCTGCTGGGCCGATATTTCGCATGGCCGTGCGGTCCGCGTCGATCAGGTTTCAATGCCTGCTTGAGTGTTACCGCTGGGTTTCAGGCTGGTCCGGGCGGCTGGGTGGTCGCGGTTCGAGTCGAGTCGGTGGTGCTTTGTATGCTGGTACTTCGGGGTTTCCGCGGCTTGGGAGGTGACGATGTACTGCGCTCGATGTGGCGCCGATGTCGGCGCCAGGGCCATCGTCTGCCTGGGCTGCGGTGCCGACCTGACCCGCGCCGGGGCGTTGCGGATGACTGCCGGTGGGCTCTACGAGCACGCCGCCGACTTGGGGCTGCCTGACCACCTGGTCGCCCGGCTTGACGAGGACGATGCGGCCCGGCGCCGGGCCGAGGCGATGGCGGGCTCGCTGCGGCGCGACCACGCCGAGGAGGCCGAACTCGAGACGCGGCTGGTGCCGAAGGTGCAGTCCACCCCCAGCGACCCCACCGACGGCCAGCAGATCGTGGCCGCACCGGCGCACAACCCGGAGGCGAGCACCCAGCGCCAGACGATCATCGCGACGGTGCTGGTGACCCTGCTGGTGATCGCAGCGTTGGCGCTGGTGACCTTCCTGGCCTCCCAACTGATGGACCCGTTGGACCCCGTCGGGCCGCCGCCGACGGTGGCGTCCACCCCGGCGACGCCCTCGTCCACCCCGAGCTGACCGGGCGGACCCGGGTCGGGTCGGACCGGTCGTCCGGATCAGTCGATGGGCCCTGCTCAGTCGATCAGGGTGACCGTGTGCTGCCCCAGTTCGTCCCAGGGGCCCTCGACCTCGAAGGCGGTGACGGTGGCAGTCGGGTAATGGCACTGCAGGTCGTCGGCGGCCCGCGGCTGGGTCACCGACAACAGCTCCGCGGCCAGGGCGGGGATCGTCGGCGCGTGCCCGACGACCAGCAGGCCGGTGACGTCGTCCTCGATCTCACCGATGCGCTGGCGCATGGTCTCGACATCGGTGTCGTAGAGCGCGTCCATGTACTCGACCCGGCAGTCCAGCCCGAGTTCGGTGAACGTCTGGGTGGTGCGCACAGCGGACGAGACCAGGGCCAGGTCGATGCCCGCCTCGCGCAGCCGCGCGCCCTGCTCGCGGGAGTCGCGTCGTCCGCGGTCGTTCAACGGGCGCGACTTGTCACCGGCCGGCCCCCACTGCTCGGCCTTGGCGTGCCGCATCAGGAAGAGTCTCTTCATGACCTCACGGTAGCGGTTCGCCGAGGTGGCGTCCTATGGTCGCAGCCGCCTGCTGACCCGAGCGCACCGCACCCTCGAGGTAACCGTTGAAGCGGGCCACGTACTCGGCGCCGGCGAACTCGACCGGCCCGTGGGCCTCGGCCAGCGGCGGGCCGGACGCGGTCCACACCCCGGGGGCGAAGTGGGCACCGTGGCAGCCGCCGGTGAACGGGGCGACGCTCCAGTCGCGCTCGACGTACTCCTCCATCGCGGGACCCTCACCGAAGGCCGCGGTGACGGCCTGGGCCAGGGCAGCCTGGCGGAACCCGGGCGTGCGGTCGGACATGCCGTCTCCGCCGGCACCGAAGAAGCCGGTCAGGATGCCCCCGCGCTCGGGGTCGTCACTGATGTCGAACAGCACCCGGACGGTGCCGGAGTCGGCACCCATCTGCCCGGAGAAACCGGCGTCGCGCCACCATGCCCGCGGGTAGCGGGCCACCGCCTTCACGATGCGGCCGAGCGGCACGCGGGAGGCCAGCTCCCGACGCCACGGGTCCAGCGGCGGGTCGTACTCGAGCTGCACCGCGAGCTTCGGCGGGATCGCGACGATCACCGTGCGACCCTCGACGGTACTGCCGTCGTGCAGGGTCACCACCGCATGGTCACCAGTGGTGTCGATCCTGACGACCTCCGCCTCGAGCCGGATCACATCGCCGAGCCCGGCGGCCATCGCCTGGGGCAGTTGGGCCATGCCACCGACCACGCGCTGCTGCTTGACCCCGCCGTTGACGGCGATCAGCGACTCCATGTCGACGCCGCTGTTGGCGCGGCGCAGGCCCTCGGCGAGGGTGACGGTATCGACATCGACCCCAAAGGCCCCCTCGAAGACGCGGGCGAACCACTGCTGGCCGCCCGGTGTGCGCAGGTTGCTGTGCACCCAGCGACGCAGGTGCTGGTTCAGCCATGCCTTGTTGCCCTGGGCCCAAGCCGGGTCACGACTCATCCGGTGGGCCAGACGGCGGAAACGGGCCAGCCCCTGCCCCAGGTCAGCGACCTCGAAGGGGTTGAGGCTGGCGTCAATCTCGTCCTGACTAGGGGTGGTGGTGATCATGTCGCCCATGCGGATGGAGACATCACCCCGGCTCGCACCGGTCAGTTCCAGGTCGTACTTGCGCACCAGCGCCAGCATCCTGGTGTGTGCGTCGGCGATCCACTGGCCGCCGAGGTCGGCAACATCGCCGTTGCCGAGTTCGGCCGTTTCAACCCGGCCGCCGATCCGGTCACGAGCCTCGAGGACGGCCACGCTGCGGCCATGCTCCACCAGCTCGGCGGCGGCACTCAACCCAGCCGGGCCAGCACCGATGATGACGCAGTCGAGCACAACAGTCCCCCTTCTCCAACGGTCTCGGCCCCAACTGTACAAAGGGGGGTTCGCAGCGAATGGGGCGGGGTGGCCTGTCCCTCCACCGTTGCAACCGGTTGGACGCGCCACCCACCGCAGAATGCCCCTGAACGGTGCACTTGCCCCCGTTCCGAAACAGGGGCAAGTGCACCGTTCAGGGGCAAACAGGAGTGGAGCCGTCTACGGGGATCGAACCCGTGGCCTGCGCTTTACGAGAGCGCCGCTCTACCTACTGAGCTAAGACGGCTTGCCGGGCGACCCGGCCGGGAAGACTATAGCAGTGTGTTCTGTCCTCGCTCCGCTCGGACGGCGCCGCCGACAACCAATCCCGGCGCGCTCGTTCGTCCCTCACTCGCTTGCGGGAGGGTTCGCTCGTACCTCGCTCACCCGGGCGGGGGTGGCTGAGTACTCAGCGGACGAACGGTCCCATCAGCACTCGAGGCCGTCGGTGGGGACGACGTTCTTGTTCACGAAGTCCTCGACCGCGGTCTTGGCGCACTGGTTGCCCAAGGAGTACACGCCGTGGCCGGCGCCCTTCCAGGTGACCAGGGTGCCCGACTCGAGTTGCTGGGCCATCCACTGGGCCTGCTCGTAGGGGGTCGCCGGGTCGCCGGTGGCACCGAGGACGAGGATCGGCGGGGCACCCTTGGCGGTCAGCTTGAGCTGGTCCATGGGCTTGGCCGTCCAGAACGTGCACTGCATGCCCGGGCCCATGTACAGGCCGAAGATCGGGGCGAGGCGCTTGGCCTCGTCCCAGTCGGCCTGGACACTGCCGGCACCGGAATCGGTGGAGTCGGCGCAGGCGATGGCCGGGAAGCTGAAGGCCAGGCTGCCGTAGTTGCCGTTGTCGTCCTTGCCCTGCAGCCAGCCGGCCGCCAGCAGGAGGTACTGCGGGTCGCTGCCCTCCCGCGCGAACCGCAGCGAGTTCATCAGCGAGTCGTAGGCCTGCTCACCCGAGTACAGGAACGCCGCCACCCCGAGGACGCCGTCGTTCTGGTTCAGCACCTGGTTGTTCGCGCCCCGGATCGGGTTCTGGTCCAGCTCGGCGAACCACGCGGTCAGGTTCTGCACCACCGCGTCCTGGTTGTCGCCGTAGGGGCACTCGGCGTTCTCGCCGCACCAGGTCGCGAACTCCTTCAGGGCCAGGTCGAAGCCCATCTGCTGGATGACCGTCTCACGGTCGGTGATGTTCACCGCCGAGTCGAGCACCAGTCGTCCGGCGCGCTTCGGGTACAGCTCGGCGTAGACCGAACCGATGAACGTGCCGTAGGAAACACCCATATAGGTCAGGTGCTGGTCGCCGACCAGATAGCGCAGGTAGTCGAGGTCACGCACCGTGTCGATGGTGCTGATGTGGTCGAGCAGCGCACCCGACTGCTCCCGGCACCACTTCGCGAAGTCCTTCTGGGCATTCTCCAGCGCGGTGAACTCCTGGTCGTCGTCGGGTGAGATGTCCACGTCGTTGTAGTCATCCATCTGCTGGTTGTCAGCGCAGACCACGGGGGTCGACTCCCCGGCACCGCGGGTGTCCCAGCCGATGATGTCGTAGCCGGGGAAGCCGCGGGCGTTGAAGCCGTCGACGTACTCCTGCCCCGACCCACCCGGGCCACCCGGATTGATGAACATGGTGCCCTGCTTCTCGGCGCTGGCCAGCCGCTTCTTCATCTTCAGGGTGATGGCCTGGCCATCGGGGTCGTCCCAGTTCAGCGGCACCAGCACGGTGCCGCACTGCATGCCGCCGCAGTCGGTCCAGGTGATGCGCTGGTTGAGGTAGCGGTCCATGCCCTGGCCCTCGGGCGGGTCGGCGAAACCTTCGGGCTTGGCATCCGAGGTCAGCGTCTGCCGGTCGGGTGCGGTCGGGGCGTTGGGCCACAGCTCGTGCTTCGACCTGTCGTAGGAGGCCACCGGCACGTCATTGGGGTCGATGGTCGCCGGCGCATCGCTCGAGGGCGCGTCCGTCTCGGTGTTCGTCGGCTGGGCCTCGGTGGTCTGCACCTCGGTCTGGGTGACGGTGGTCTCGTCGTCGCTGCCCCACGGGCCGATACCCAGCAGGGTGCACCCGCTGGTCAGCAGGGCCACGGCGGTGACGATGGCGGCGATGCTGCCGATTGAGCGTCGCATCAGGGTTCCTCCTCGTGATCAACCTGCAGGCTGGCGGAGCGCTGTCTGCGCGCCTGGTGGGACGGGCAGACCGACTCCAGCGGGCAGCGCCGCACGGCGCCGTTCGCCGAGCGGACGACCACCGAGTCGGTGGGCACCGCGTGCCCGATGACCCGGGCCCGTCCGGTGTCGGTGACCACATTCTCCCCGACGGCGGGGGCACGACTGGCGAAGTCTTCGTAGAGCGGGTGTTCGTATTTGAGGCAGCACATCAATTTGCCGCAGGCACCCGAGATCTGCAGGGGATTGTTGGGCAGGTTCTGGGTGCGGGCCAACCGCAGCGAGACCGGCTCGACCTTCTTCAGGAAGGTCGAGCAGCACAGTTCCCGTCCACACGAACCGATACCGCCCACCACCGAGGCGGCATCGCGGGAGGCGATCTGGCGCATGTCGACCCGGGAGCGCAGCGCCCGGGCCAGGTCGGGAACCAGGGCGCGGAAGTCGACGCGTTCGGGGGCGGTGTAGTAGATCGCGACCAGCGGGTCGGGGCCGCGGTCGACCAGGTCGACGGCCACCACCTTCAGCGACAGCCCGTGCTCGGCAGCCAACCGCTTGGCCGTGATCCGGGCCTTGGCGCGCTCGGAGCGGTTGCGGGCGTCACGATCGAGGTCGGCGGGGGTGGCGCGACCGGCGCACTCGGGAATGTCGCCGACCTCGTCGGGTGAGTACTCCGGAGCCCACACCACCTGGGCGACCTCGGGCCCACCGGAGGTCGGGTACAGCACGTGGTCGCCGACGGCGTAGGCGACGTCGCCGGCTCGCAGGTAGTGCAACTGGCCGTGCCGCTCAAAGGTCACCGCCATCACCCGGGTCATGCAGACACCCTACTGACCGTAACAACGGGCTGGAGCACATCAATAGACTGGACACCGGCAACCGGACGCCACCGCCAGAAGGGACACCTGTGATCAGGAAGACCACCGTTCGCATGATCGGTCATGGCGCAGTGATCATGCTCGGGTGGTTGCTGGTGCTGGTGGGCATCGCCGCCCTGTTCCTGCCCGGCCCCGGGATGCTGATGATCTTCGGCGGGGTCTACCTGCTCTCACGGCACCACTCCTGGGCGCGCTACCTGCTGCGTCCGGTCAAGCTCACCGCCCTGCTCGGGGCCGCGGAGGGGGTCGAGCAGCGCTGGCGGATCGTCGCCTCGTGCCTGGGGGCGTTGTGCATCGGCGCGTTCGGGGTGCTGTGGCTGGTCCAGCCCGACGCCCCGGGATGGTGGCCGGTCCCGGAGCGGTGGTGGTTGGTCGGGGGGCGCACCGTCGGGGTGACGCTGGTGGCCTCCTGCCTGATCGCACTCACGCTGATCTACTTCAGCGTGCGCCGGTTCTACGGTCATCCCGAGGCCGTGGCCGAGCTGCGGGTGATGCTGAAGGCCCGCAAGCGCGCCGTCGCCCGGATCAGGCAGCTGCGTCGCGAGCGCCACCAGGCCCGGCACCACGGCCCGGGCCCGGTCGTCCCCCCGGCGGGTTAGGCGGTCCCGTACTTGTCGCGCCAGCGGTTGTGGCGCCACCCGGCGTCCATGCCCCAGCCGCCGCTGCCGAGGGTGAACAGGACGAAGCCGACGGCGGCCACGAGCACTTCGAGTTCACCGTTGAAGCCGGGCATCCCGTCCTGGAAGACGGGGACGACGCCCCACTTGACCAGGGCCAACGCGCAGCCGGCCAGGGCTGTCACGCACAGGCCGACCACGCGGACGCCGAGCCCGAAGACCAGGGCGAGTGCGGCCAGGCCGTGGACGATCGCCAGGCCCCAGGGCAGGTAGTCGAGGTAGGGCATGCCCATCTGGGTGAGCAGGTCACGCGTGCCGGGAATGTCGGTGATCATCTGGTAGCCGCGAATGGCCAGGATGCCGGCGAGCACGATGCGCAGCAGGAAGATGCCGAGCGAGGCGAACCACTTGTCGGTCGAGCGGCGCGGGGGCAGCTGGCGCTCCGGTTCGAAGGCCTGCTGGTCGGGGGTCACGGTGCCCAGCGAGCGCTGGCGGGCCTGCTCGGCGGCTTCGCGTCGGCGGGCGTTCTCGGCCTCGATGGCCCGAGCGCGCTCGGCGTCGTCGGCCTGCTCCTGCATGATCCGGGCGTCGCGCTGTTCGGGGGACTCCTGGGGGGCGGCGAAGGCGGCGGCGCCGGCACCCAGCGGGCCTGCGGGGGGCGCTTCCGCCTCGGGGACCGGGTCGAACCCGCGGGGGCTGAACACGGGCTGGCGCTGGTAGTGCTGGCTGGGGGTGGCCTGCGAGCGGGGCCGCACCGTGGTGTCGGACGAGTCGTCGGTCACCGGCAGGGCCATGGTCGGTTCCGGGTCGTCGGCCTGCGGGACGAACTCCTGGGTGGGTTCGTCGTCCGCGTCGTCGGTCGGGACGAAGGCCTCGGTCGGCTCACTGTCCGCGCCGTCGCTGGGGACGAACTCCTGGGTCGGCTCGTCGTCCGCGTTGTCCTCCGGGACGAAAACCTCGGTCGGCTCACTGTCCGCGCCGTCGTCGCTGGGGTCGAACTCCTGGGTCGGCTCGTCGTCGGCGACATCGGAGTGCGTCTCGAACTGCCGGGTGGGCTCGTCCGACTCGTCCAGCTGGGGCGTGAACTCCTGGGTGGGCTGGTCGTCGGAGCCGTGCGAGGTGAACGGGTTGTCGTCCTCGGGGTGCTCCTGCTCCGCGAGGTTTTCCTGCTCGTCGAGGTGCTCCGGGTGGCCCTCGTGGTGCTCGTCCTCGGCACGCGGATCGTGGGTGACCGGCGATTCCTGGCTCATCGCAGCTCCTCTCGTGGGCTCAGTCAGCGTCCATTCAAACACCGCACGGCGACCGATCCCCGGTGGACACGCACGACGCACCACACCTAGCGCGGGTCGGCCAACCCCACCATCAGCGACTCCATCGCCACCAACGGCGTCACGTTCTGCTCCAGCGCCACCCGGGTGGCCAGGATCGCGTCGATGCGACGGATGGTCTGCTCAGGGGTGGACGAGCGGGCGGCCCGGGTGACCTGCTGGGCCTGCTCGGCGTTGATCAGGTGCGGCCCGCCCCCGGTCTCTGAGGGCAGGTCCGGACCCAGGGCCCCGGTCTGCATCCCGAGCACGTCGCGGTACCAGGTGGTCAGCTCGGTCAGCACCCGGTCGAGGGCATCACGCTGCAGCCGTTTGGTGCGGGCCTTCTGCTGTTCCTCCAGGGTCTTGAGAGCCGCGGCGGCGTTCTTGGGTCGGGCCCCCTTGGTGCCCATGCCCAGCGCCTCGGACAACTCAGCAGTTTCCCGCTGGTCGAGCTCGGCGGTGGCGGCAGCAGCCTCTTCGGCGCTGGCCTTGACCAGGTTGTCGGCGGCGACCAGGCAGGCGCCGATCGAGGTCAACTGGGAGGGAATCTCGAGCACCCGGCGCCGGCGGTCACGGGCCTGTTCGTTGAGGGCCAGCGCCCTGGCCCGCCCGATGTGGCCCTGGGCAGCGCGGGCGGCATAGGTCGCCATCACCCGGTCGACCCCGTCGCGGCGCACCAGCAGGTCAGCGACGGCCTGGTCGGTGGGGGTGGCCAACTGCAACTGGCGGCTGCGCGAACGGATGGTGATGATCACCTCGTCCGGGTTGGGGGCGCACAGCAACCAGACCGTGCGCGGGGCGGGCTCCTCGATCGCCTTCAGCAGCGCATCGGCACCGCGGTCGGTGACCCGGTCGGCATCCTCGACCACGATGATCTGGAACCGGCCGGTCAGCGGGCTCAAGGAGGCATCACGGACCAGGTCACGCACCTCGTCCACCCCGATCGACAGCTTCTCGGTGCGCACGAGCTTCACATCGGGATGCGCCCCCGACAACGAGGTCCGGCACTCATTGCAGGTGCCGCAGCCACCGGTCGCGCACTGCAGCGCCGCGGCGAAGGCGCGGGCCGCGTTCGAGCGGCCCGACCCGGGCGGCCCGGTGAACAGCCAGGCATGGGTCATCGCGTGGCCCGTCCCGGAATGGGTGGCTTCCACGGCCCGCCGGAGGGTCTCAACGACGGCCGATTGGCCGACCAGCTCGTCCCAGACTGACGTCATCACTCCCCCTCCGTCATCGGCTCACACCGCCACACCTGCGTGGAACCCATCGTTGCACCGCCCCCCGACAAATGTGGACCCCGGACGCAGCCTCAGGCGTTCCGCTCGACCAGCTCGCGCACCCGTTCGCGGACCGTGGCGGCCAACTGCTCGCGCGGGTCGCGGCCGGGCAGCACGAGGTAGCGCTCCGGGTCCCGCTCGGCCAGCTCGAGGAACAACCGCCGGACGTTGCGGTGGAACTCCTGCCCAGCGGCCTCGAGCCGGTCGGGTTCGGCCTTGGTGTGCACCGCCAGGTCGGGGTCGACGTCGAGCACCACCGTCAGGTCGGGGCGCAGGTCGCGGGTGGCCCAGCGGGCGATGTGCTCCAGTTCGGCCAGGTCCATCCGGCGACCGGCCCCCTGGTAGGCCAACGTCGAGTCGACGTAGCGGTCGCAGACCACCACCTCCCCTGCGCTCAAGGCCGGGACGACCACCTCGTCGACGTGTTGGGCCTTGTCAGCGGCATAGACCAGGGCTTCGGCGCGCGGCGAGATCGGTCCGGACGCCGGGTCGAGCAGCAGGTGGCGCAGGTGCCCGCCGAGCCAGGTGTCGCCGGGTTCCCGGGTCACCCGGTGGGCGATGCCCTGCTCGGCCAGCCAGCCGGCCAGCAGCCGCACCTGGGTGGACTTGCCGGCCCCGTCGCCACCCTCGAAAACGACGAAGACCCCGCTCATACCATCGCCCGCAGCGAGATGATCTTGCGGCGCAACCCGGGCCACTCCTCCTCGAACCGGCCCCGGGCGGCATCACGGGTGTCGCCGGCGCGTTGCAGCGCTCGTCCAGCCTCGAAGGCCTGCGCGGTGGTCCACTCGGCCAGGTCCTGCTCGGCCGGCCACGTGGGCACCGGCTGCGCCGGTTCCAGCAGGCCCTGGATCTTTCGCAACTGCTTGGAGAACTTGCGGGCCAGCTTGCCGAACAGGATGCCGAGCCCCTGCACGGTGCCGAGCAGTTCCCGGGTGGCGACCAGCGCCGCCTCCCACGCGTCATCGGGGCTGTCGGCGCGCAGCTTGGAGCAGCGGTCCAGCAGGATCCGGGTGCCGGCCTCCAGCTGCTGGCGCAGCACCGGGGCGGCCTGGCGGTTGCTGAGGTCCCCCAGCTGGGGTGCGCGGGTGGCCGCGATCAACCCGTCCAGCACCGCGTAGTAGCGCTCGTCCAGCGCGCTGAGGTGGCGGTCGCTGCCCTGGGCGATCACCGCGGCCAGGTCGTTCTCCATGCCGGCGCGCCACGAGGGTTCCAGCACCGAGGCCAGGCTCGAGATCTGGTGGCGCAGGCCGCTCAGTTCATTGACCAGCGGCTCGATGCCCATGCCCTGCGCCGGTTCGGCCGATGCGTCCTCGTCGGACTCGGCGTCCTTGACCCGCTGGGCCAGTTCGCTGGCACGCAGAGCCAGGTCGGCGCGCATGATGTCCTGCAGCCGGGTCGCGAAGACCTGCGAGACGAAGGTCTCCAAGCTCACCTTGGAGTCCCATTCTCGGGGCTCGGGGTAGTCGGTCAGCCCGGTGGCCGGCGCCCCCAGGCTGGAGACCAGGTCGGGGAAGGCGTCGACCTGGATGCCCCCGACCAGGGTCAGCGACTCGACCAGGAACCTGCGCTGCGGGCCGGTCATGGCGGGGCTGGGGACCAGGGTCACCTCCCGGAAGCGGGCGGTGGTCAGCCCACCGCGCCGAATGGTGATCCGCTCGTCACGGATGCTGCCCAGGGAGACGTCCTCGGGGTCCTTCAACGAGTAGGAGTGGCGTTCGATGGTGACCGCGGCGACCGGGCCGAGGGTGGCGCGGCGCCGGAAGGGGCGCACCAGTTCGGCCAGGTCGTCGGGCAGGTCACCGGCGGCACCCAGCGGTTCGGAGTGGTCGGTCGGCAGCCAGGGCTGCCAGGTCGGGGCGTCGAGATACCAGTCGCCGAGGCCGTCGACGACGCGGTGCGCCAGCATCACCCCGGCCCGCAGCAGCCGCTGGTCAGGGGCGTCGAGCAGGGTGATCACCATCTCGAAGGTGGCGTCGCTGCGCTCGGTCAACCGGTCGATGCCGACGCTCGGGTTCGTGAGCCGCGGCGCCTCCAGCGAGTAGGGCAACTCGAAGAACAGCTTGCGTCGTCGTCCCATGGCAGTGTCCGCCTAGTCCTCAGCAGCAGGGGTGGGGGCGGCGGCCGTCGCCTTCGCGGCGGTCGTCTTCGCGGCCGTCGTCTTGCGGGCAGCCGTCTTCTTCGTGGTGGTCTTCTTCGCAGTCGTCGTCTTGGTGGCGGCCGTGGTCTTCTTCGCCGCAGCCTTGGTGGCCGTCGCCTTCTTCGCTGTCGTCTTCTTCGCTGTCGTCCTCTTCACGGCAGCCTTCTTGCGCGTGGTCTTCTTGGCGGGGCCCTTGGCCCGCTTCTCGGCCAGCAGCTCAGCCGCGCGCTCGGCGGTGAGCTCCTCGACGGAGTCGTCCTTGCGCAGGGTCGCGTTGTACTCACCGTCGGTGACGTAGGGGCCGAAGCGGCCCGACTTGACCACCATCGGGTTGCCGCTGACCGGGTCGTTGCCGAGTTCCTTCAGCGGTGGGGCGGCCGCCGCCCGTCCGCGGGTCTTGGGCTGGGCGAGGATCGCCTTCGCCTCGTCCAGGGTCAGGTCGAAGATCTGGTCCTCGTTGGCGAGCGAGCGGGAGTCGCTGCCCTTCTTGAGGTAGGGCCCGTAGCGCCCGTTCTGGGTGGTGATCTCGACGCCGTCGTCATCGGTGCCGACCACCCTCGGGAGGCTCATCAGCTTCAGTGCGTCCTCGAGGGTCACCGTCTCGGGGGTCATCGAGGAGAACAGGCTGCCGGTGCGCGGCTTGGTCTTGTCGCCCTCGTCCAGCACTTCGGTGACGTAGGGGCCGAAGCGGCCGTTGCGCACCACGATCGGGGTGTGGGTCTGCGGATCGAGGCCCAGTTCGCGCTCCTCGCCCATCGGGCGTTCCAACAGTTCCTCGGCCTTCTCGCGGGTCAGTTCGTCCGGCGGAAGGTCGTCGGGAACGTTGGCGCGGCGACCCTTGTCGTCTTCGAGGTAGGTGCCGTAGCGCCCCACCCTCACGTCGATGGCTGAGTCGTCCAGGTCGCCGAGGCTGAAGGTGGACAGTGCGCGCGCGTCGATCTCCCCCAGTTCGGTGACCAGGGAGGACAGGCCGCGGAAGTCGTCGAAGGCATCGCCCAGCGAGTCGTTGTTCTCGCCGAAGTAAAAAGCCTTGAGCAGGTCGAGGCGCTTGGCGTTGCCCCTGGCGACCTCGTCGAGGGTGTCCTCGAGCTTGGCGGTGAAGTCATAGTCGACCAGCGTCGGGAAGTGCTCGACCAGCAGCCGGGTGACGGCGAACGCCAACCAGCTCGGCACCAGCGCCGACCCCTTCTTCCAGACGTAGTCGCGGCTGATCAGGGTCTGGAAGATCGAGGCATAGGTCGACGGACGACCGATCTCGAGCTCCTCGAGCTTGGCGACCAGCGACGGTTCGGTGTAGCGGGCGGGGGGCTTGGTGTCGTGGCCGGCCGGGGTCAGCTCGACCAGGCCCAGCGCCTGCTGCTGGGCCAGCTGCGGCAGCCGCGCCTGCGCGTCATCGGCGTCACCCTCGTCGACCGCGACCACGTAGGCCCGCAGGAAACCGGGCTCGGTGATGGTGCGGCCCGAGGCGGTAAAGGTCGCGTCAGTGACGGACAGGTCGTCGGCCAGGGCGATGGACGATCCCGTGGTGGCGTTGATCTTCACGGTCAGGGTGTTTCCCCGGGCATCGATCATCTGGCTGGCGATGGTGCGCTGCCAGATCAGCTCGTAGAGCCGGAACTTGTCACCGGTCAGCCCCGTCTGGGCGGGGGTGCGGAAGGAGTCACCGGCGGGACGGATCGCCTCGTGCGCCTCCTGCGCGTTCTTGACCTTGGACGAGTACTGCCGCGGGCGGTCGGGCACCGAGTCGGCACCGTAGAGCTGCGCGGCCTGGGCGCGGGCCGCGCTGATCGCCTGCGAGCTCAGGTTCACCGAGTCGGTACGCATGTAGGTGATGTAGCCGCCCTCGTAGAGCTGCTGGGCGATCCGCATGGTGGTGTCGGAACTGAAGCCCAGCTTGCGACCGGCGTCCTGCTGCAGCGTGGTCGTCCGGAAGGGGGCGTAGGGGCGGCGGGTGTAGGCCTTCGACTCGACCGAGGCGACGCTGAACGCGGCGCCGGCCAGGCCGTCGGCGAGCGAGGTGGCCCGCTGCTCGTCGAGGGCGATGGCACCCTGACGCGTGAGTTGCCCCTGGGCGTTGAAGTCTGAGCCGGTGGCGACCCGGGCGTCGTCCAACCCGGTCAGCCGGGCGGTGAAGCGGGTGCCCTCGGCCTCGAGCTCGGCGTCCATGTCCCAGTAGTTGGCGCTGGTGAACGCGATCCGCTCGCGTTCCCGGTCGACGACCAGGCGCATGGCGACCGACTGCACGCGGCCGGCCGACAGCTTCGGCTTGACCTTCTTCCACAGCACCGGTGAGACCTCGAAACCGTAGAGCCGGTCGAGGATGCGGCGGGCTTCCTGGGCATCGACCAGGTCGAGGTCGAGCTCGCGGGGGTTCTCGACGGCCTCAGTGATGGCGTCGCGGGTGATCTCGTGGAAGACCATCCGCTTGGCCGGCACCTTGGGCTTCAGTTCGCTGAGCAGGTGCCAGGCAATCGCCTCACCCTCGCGGTCACCGTCGGTGGCGAGCAGCAGTTCGTCGGCGTCGGCCAGGTGCTCCTTGAGCTGGCGCATGGTCGCCTTCTTGTCGGCGTCGACCACGTAGAGCGGCTCGAAGTCGTTGTCGACGTTGACGCCGGTGCGGGCCCACTTCTCCCCCTTGTACTTGGCGGGCACCTCGGCGGCGTTGCGCGGCAGGTCACGCACGTGACCCCGGCTCGACTCCACGATGTAGTCGTCGCCGAGGTAGCTGGCGATCTTGGTCGCCTTGGTGGGTGACTCGACGATCACGAGCCGCTTGCCTGCCATGGAACACCTTCTGTTGGGGGTTTGACGGCGGATGGGCCGCGTACACCAGAGAACCGTACCGGGGTCCGTCAAGAGTGCAGTGTGCCATGTGGCTCGGACAAAACCGTCTCACGGGTTGAGGAAGCCGTCGAGCACCGCCTTGCGCAACTCGGGTTCGAGCTCGGTGCGCAGGGCCTCGGCGTCGACCTCGAGCAGTTGGGCGACCGCGCCGATGATGCTGCCCAGGTCGAGGTCGCCCTGGCAGGCACCGAGCACCGCCGCGAGCGCGGTGCCGGCATCGATGGCACGCCGCAGCCCGCTGCCCTGGCGCAGCACGATGTGTTCCGGGCCGGCCGCGCCGGGGGCGCCGGTGGACTCCTCGGTGACATGGTCGGCGATGGTGAACCGGGTCGCGGCGAGTTCGGGCCAGGGCAGCCGGCTCGTGGTCAGGTCGGCCTGGTGGCGCGCGAAGGCGGCGCCCACCGGCTGCTGCACGGCCCAGGGCCAGTCCTCGAAGCGCCGCAGCGGGTCGTCGCGTTCAGATCGGGTGAGCACCAGCCAGCCCATCCCGACCGCGGTGATGCCGAGTTCGGCGAAGTAGTCGAGCCATTCCTGGTAGGCCTCGCGCCAGCGCAGCGTCTGGTGCAGGCCGGCATCGGTCAGCCACATCTCGATGTACTCGTGCACGCCGAGGCGCTCGCGTTCGAGAACCCACAGGTCGGCGTCGTCGGGCGCCCAGTCGGCCAGCCGCTCCTGCCAGGGCTGGTCGGCGGTCAGCGCCCAGTTGCCGAGCACCTGCAGCGACCCACCGGGGTTGAGGTGGTCGACCGCACCCTCGACCACGGCGCGGACGAGATCGTCCCCGACGAAACCGCCTTCGCGGTAGACCAGCCGCCGGGTGTTCGGCGGGCTCATCACGTAGGGCGGGTTGGTGACGATCAGGTCGAACCGTTCCGGCACCGGGTCGTAGAGCGACCCGAGCCTCAGGTCGAGGGAGATGTCGTTGAGCCCCGCGGTGAGTTCGGCCAGTTGCAGTGCGCGCGGGTTGAGGTCGGTGGCCACCACCCGCTCGGCGTGCCGCGACAGGTGCAATGACTGGATGCCGCAGCCGGTGCCCAGGTCGAGCGCGGAGGTGACCGGGGTCCGCATCACCAGTTGGGCCAGGGTGGTGGAGGCGGGGCTCGCACCGAGCACGTAGTCGCCGCGCATGCTCACCGGTTGGTGGTCCAGACCGGGGGTGAGGTCGCTGACCAGCCACCCGGATGCGCCGTCGTCCGGTGAGCCGTAGGGGCGGATGTCGACGCCGGCGCGCAGTTGGTCAGCCTCGAAACCGACGATGCCGGCGGCGGCCAGGGCGTTCAGGTCGAGGTGTTCGGCGAGCCTTCCCGACGGGACGGGGCGCTGCAGCAGCCACAGGCGGATGGCGTCGTCGAGGGCATCACCGCTGGTCAGGGCCATGTCTGCCGGCACGGTGATGTTGCGGGACAGGCCGTCCTGGCCCTCTTCGCCGATGCGTTCGAGGACCTGGTCGACGGTGTAGCCGATCTCGGTGAGGGCAGCTCGCAGGTGGGCGGTGGCCGCCTCGTCCAGCAGTGGGGTCTCGTGCGGCGGGCGGCTGGTGGCGGTCATGGGTGCCAGTGTGCCGGATCGGGGCGAGCGCGGGCTGCGGGTGTGTGCCTCGGACGATCGTGTCGGTGGGCCGTGGCATGCTTCGGGGCGTGGGCTTTCCGGAGTGGCTGGCAGGTGATGAGCGGGTCGTGCACCATGATCATCGCCCGGCCCGGGCGGGGCAGGTGACGGCGTGGCCGGCCTGGCTGCCCGACGATGTGCGTGCCTCGGTGACCGCTGCCGGGATCGAGGCCCCCTGGCGGCACCAGACCGAACTGGCCGACCTCGTCCATGCGGGCACCCACGCGGCGATCTGCACCTCGACCGCCTCGGGCAAGTCGCTGGCCTACCTGATGGCGGTGATGGCAGCGACTGCATCGTCCGAACCCTCGCTGGGTCGCCCGGTGGGCGATCGGCGCCACCGGATCACCTCGGCCCGGCCGCACACTGCCTTGTACCTGTCGCCGACCAAGGCGTTGGCGCACGACCAGTTCCGGGCCGCGAAGCAGGTGGGGCCACCGGGTTGGCGGGTTGCCACGCTGGACGGGGACTCCGACCAGGCCGAGCGCCGGTTGGCCCGTGACCATGCCGAGTTCGTGCTGACCAACCCCGACATGCTGCACCTGTCGGTACTGCCGCAGCACCACCGGTGGGCCGGGTTGCTGGGGTCGCTGCGTTATGTCGTGGTCGATGAGGCGCATCGCTACCGCGGGGTGTTCGGGGCGCAGGTGGCACAGGTGCTGCGCCGGCTGCGGCGGGTCTGCGCCCACCACGGGGCGGACCCCACCTTCGTGCTGGCCAGCGCCACCGCCACCGATGCGGGAGCCTCTGGTGGCGCCCTGATCGGGGAGCCCTCGGTGGCCGTGGTCGATGCCGATGCCTCACCGCGCCCCGCGCGCGATGTGCTGCTGTGGCAACCCGAGGGCAGCGTGCATCGCGAGGCGGCTGAGGTGCTGGCCCGGTTGGTCGACCAGGGTCGCCAGACCATCGCCTTCGTGGGCTCCAGGACCCAGGCCGAACTGGTGGCTGCCCGGGCGACGGAGGCGGTGGCCTCCGGGGCGAAGGTGGCGTCGTACCGGTCGGGCTACCTGGCCGGTGACCGGCGGCGCCTGGAGTCGGCCCTGCACACCGGCGAACTGGCCGGGGTGGCAGCCACCAATGCGCTCGAGCTGGGCGTGGACATCTCGGGGATGGATGCGGTGCTGGTGGCCGGCTTCCCCGGGACGATGGCGTCGCTGTGGCAGCAGGCCGGACGAGCCGGGCGCGGCGACCGGGACGCGTTGGTGGTGATGCTGGCCGGGGAGGACCCGCGCGACCAGTACCTGGTGCAGCACCCCGACCTGGTGCTGGGGGCGCCGGTGGAACGCACGATCTTGTTCCCCGAGAACCCGCACGTGCTCGGTCCGCACCTGGCTGCGGCCGCCCAGGAACTGCCGTTGACCACGGCGGACGAACGCTGGTTCGGCGCGGGGATGGTCTCGTTGGTCGAGCATGCCGAGCGCCAGGGGGTGCTGCGCCGCCGCGGTGACACGTGGTTCTGGACCCGCCCCGACCGGGCTGTCGACAGGATCAACCTGCGCTCGATGACCGGGGCGGCGGTGCAGGTCATCGAGGAGTCGACCGGGCGGATCATCGGCCAGGTCGATGCCGCTGCGGCCGACCGCACCGTGCACCCCGGGGCGATCTACCTGCACCAGGGCGAGCAGTGGCTAGTCGATGAGTACCTGCCGGAGGTGGCCCAGGCGCTGGTGCACCCCGTCAGCCCCCACTACTGGACCCAGCCGGTCGAGGTCAGCGACCTGCAGGTGTTGCGGACGAAGCAGTCGGCGCCCTTCGGCCCGTCGGGGGTGCTGCTGCACCTGGGTGACGTGCGCCAGACGAGTCGGGTGACCGGGTACCTGCGCCGCGACGAGCGGACCAGCCAGGTCTGGGACCAGACCCCGCTGGACCTGCCCGAGCACACCATGGTGACCCGGTCGATGTGGTGGACGATCCCGGCCGGCCTGTGCACGGAGGTGGGGCTGGAGGGCCTGGGGCTGGGGGCGGCTGCGCATGCCCTGGAGCACACGGCGATCGGCCTGCTGGGCCTGTTCGCCCCGTGTGACCGGTGGGACCTCGGCGGGCTGTCGACGCCGCTGCATCCCGACACCGGGGAGGCGACGATCTTCGTGCATGACGGCACCCCAGGTGGGGCGGGTTTCGCCGAGCGGGCCTTCGAGGCGGCCGAGCCGTGGTTGCGGGCGGTGGCGGAGCGGTTGGCGACCTGTGAATGTGAATCGGGCTGCCCGGCGTGCGTGGTCTCACCGAAGTGCGGCAACGGGAACCAGCTGCTCGACAAGGAGGCGGCACTGCGGTTGGCGCGGGCGATGCTGGGCTGAGGGTCCTGCGTGGGCGCGGTGCGGCGCGAAAGCGCTGCGATCTGAGAAGTGGGCGAAGGTGATGTGCGTGGCCCCTCATCCCCTCAGAGAAGGGCCACGCACACTCCCCCGCGGCGCGCCTAGCGCTATTCATCCCCGCCAAGGTGATGAATCAACCACGAGGATCGTGGGAGGTCGATGTCGACCTGGTAGGAACCAGCCTAGGCCGGTCCCCTGGGGTGCTGCCAAGCCGGGAAACGAGGTTTCGATAAACCTTCAGGAAGTCTTTCGCCTCATCCCGCCTCAACTGCACTGCCAGTCTGCCTCACGGATCAAATCCTGGGAAGGGGGGTACGGGAGTTGAACATTCAAGTTGGCCGATTCGCTGACTGTTCGAGGGTTTCTTGAGCCCAGGGTCTTGTCCATGGTTTCGAACATGTGTACTATATATACATGGATCGGTGGGGTGCTTGGACGAAGCGGGCGGGACGGCTCGCGGGTGAGCTTGCCCAGGCGCAGGCCGGTCTGGTGGAACTGACTCGGGAGTTGTTGGCGGGGTCGGGGTGGGCTGGTGACGGGGTGAAGTCCCCGGAGCACTGGTTGCAGGTCTATGCGGGGGTGTCGGCTGGGCAGGCGCGGGCGTTGGTGCGGGTCGCTGAGCGTGGTGCGGGTTTGGAGCCGGTGTGGGAAACCCAGAGTGTGCCGGTGGCGGTGGGCAGGTCGTTGCGGATCGTGCCGGACCGCACGCGGGTGTTGGTGGAGGACCGGGACCGTGGGTGTCGTTACCCCGGGTGCGGGGTGGGTGGGTTCCTGGAGAATCATCACCTGGTGCATTGGAAGGATGGTGGGCCGACCGACCCGGACAACCTGGTCTCCTTGTGCCCGTTGCATCATCGGCAGGTGCACCTGGGTGAGTACAGCATCTCTGGTGACCCTGGTCGGGTGGATGGGTTGGTGTTCACCGGGGGTAGTGGCAGGGTCGGCAAGTACATCGGCTACGGCATGCCGAAACAACCACTCCGAGTGCTGGCAGGCCGGCCGGAACCGATACGGGTCGGGATCCGCGGGGAACGCCTCGACCTCGGCGCGGTCTACTTCAACAGTGCCGAACACCCCGTTGACCCCGAACCCCCACCACCCGGCGCGCAGCCCGGGGCAGGCCCCGAACCACCCGCGCCACCGGGCACCGACCGGGCACCCGCCGCCTGACCCGAGCACGCCACGACGTCAGCGGCTGCCCCAGTTCCACGTCGGGGTGGTCAGCAGGCCCTGCCCCTCGATGAGGGTCTCACCGGTGTTCTTGACCAGGTGGTGGTGGACGACGCGCTCTTCGCCGCCGGCCTCGACCAGCGGGCGGATCAGGTCCTGGGCATGGCTCACGATGATGACCTGGGTGCGCTCGGCCACCCGGGAGATCAGCTCAGCCAGGATCGGCAGCGCGTGCGGGTGCAGGCTGGTCTCGGGCTCATTGAGGACCAGCAGGCTGGGTGGTTGCGGGCTGAGCAGCGCCACAGCCAGCAGCAGGAACCGCAGGGTGCCGTCGCTCAGCTCGGCCGCAGTCAGGGGGCGCAGCATCCCCGGCTGCTGGACAACCAGCCCGAACCTGCCCTCGGAGGTGGCGGCCACGGAGACCGTCGTCCCCGGGAAGGCCTGGTCGATGGCCTCGACCAGCGGCCCGCCCCAGGCCGACTCGGCGACCGTGGCGTAGGCGGCGGCGAGGTCATGGCCATCAGGGGCCAGCACGGGGGTCCAGGTGCCGACGCAACTCTCGCGGGCCGGCGCCTGGGTGTCGGTGCGGAAGCTGTCGTAGAAGCGCCACGACGAAACGGTGCGCCGCATCAGGCGCAGTTCCGGGTACTCCTGAGGGTCGGCGAGTTCGGCGAGCATGCTGGTGCGCGTCGACAGGTCGTCCAGTACCGGTCGGCTGCCGCGCTCGCCGATGAGCGTGACGGTGGCGCCCTTGCGGCGGACCAGGGCACCGGCCGGCCGGAACAGCGGTGGGACGAAGAGCTCTTCGCGCTTGATGACCGGGTCGTGCACGAACAGGCTGTGCCCCACGGGCGGCAGGCCGATGTCGATCAGGTAGCCGAGGTCGTCGGTGGTGAACCCGAGCATCAGGCTGACCGGCTTCTTGCGGCGGGCCGCACCCTCGACGGGCACCTCGCCGCGACGCATGCCACCGGAGATGATCTCGGGGCCGGCCCACAGCACCCTCTCGAGGCCGCCGTCGTGGGCCAGCGGGGCGACCACGCCGCCCTCGGCCGTGGCGGCCAGCAGTCGCAGCGCCCGGTAGAGGCTCGACTTGCCCGCTCCGTTCGGCCCGGTGACCAGCGTCATCGGTGCCAGCGGGAGCACCAGTTCGCGCAGCGAGCGGTAGCCGTGGATGGCCAGCGTGGTGATCATGCCCACAGACTAGGCATCCGCGTCGACATGACGGCTCTCAACGGATGTGGCTGGCCTGGGTGCGCACCGCGGCCTCGAGCGCCGCACTCCGACTGCGTTCCTCCTCGAACCCGGCGCGCTGGTCAGCGTCCAGGGTGCTGAGGTCCAGGGCCTCGAGCACCGCCCGCAGCTCAGGCCGCCCGGACCAACCCACGATGGCCGCCGCAGACAACTCGTCCCGGACGGCCCGGCCACGCGGCTGCTGGAAGGCCACCAACGCCAACCCGGCCCGGCGCGGCGGGATGGCCGAGCGGGTGACGTGCCAGACCCCAGCGTCAACCACCCCCGCATGCACATAGGCAGGAACTTCCGGGAAGTTGATGTCCACGAACTCGACGGGGGCCTCGCCGAACTCGCCGGCCGTCAGCGCCTCGTGGTCGAAGGAGTCGCGGTCAATCGCGACCCGTGCTGGCGCGAGTCCCTCGTCCACATCGACCTGGCGCCGCAGGATCACCAGCTGGTCGGGGGCGTAGTAGGTGCCGGGCCCGAGCACCCGCTCCACCTCCCGCCAGCCCGCCCCGGCCAGGCTGCGGACGCCGGCCAGGGTACCCGCCGAAGTCACCGTCAGGTCATCCTCCCCAGCCATGACCGAGTGGATGCGGGGCGCACCACCTCGGGAGTGCCTCACGGAGTGGGGGATGCCCAGGTCGGTCAGCGTCCTGGCGAGGGTGGACTCGAGCACGTCCATCTCGACTGCACCGGCGGGTGACAACAGCACCCTCAGCGGGTCAAGACCGGCCGAATGCCAGCAACGGCCAACGTCGACCTGCTCGATGCGTCGTCCCAGGTGGCCGCGCGACACGGTGTGCAGCGCACCGCGGTCGGCCAGCACGTCGAGGGCGCGCTGCACGGTACCCGCGCTGATGCCCAGGTCGTCACGCAGCGCGGTGTTCTTCACCAGGGTCCCGCCGACCCCCTTGGCAAGCGCATCCACGGCCAGGGCGCGCATGGCCGACCCCAGTCCCTGCTGACTCGAACTCGTCGAGGCCGGCTCGTTCCGGTGCTTCTGCATGCCCCACCCTTTCGTGACCGAGGCTAGCGGCCCTTCCGCACCACCCTCTTGACACCCCGCCGGACGCCCTGCAATAGTTCCACACATCGAGTACTCCATTT
The DNA here is from genome assembly GCF_050113895.1 of Aestuariimicrobium sp. Y1814. Classification (NCBI taxonomy): domain Bacteria; kingdom Bacillati; phylum Actinomycetota; class Actinomycetes; order Propionibacteriales; family Propionibacteriaceae; genus Aestuariimicrobium; species Aestuariimicrobium sp. Y1814. The sequence goes on from NZ_JBNJRW010000004.1 coordinate 240,130, forward strand.
CTGGATTATTAGGAGAATGATGCGGTTGAACGAAAAGCTGCTGGGCTCCCTGCGTGACATCGTCGGGCCCACCGCTGTCGACACCTCCGCCGCGGGCCTGGCCGCCAGCAGCCAGGACACCTGGCCGCTGATGACCAAGCGCGCCATGGTTGGCGAGCACCCCCACCAGGCCGACGTCGTCGTGCGCCTGTCGAGCTTTGACCAGGCCCCGGCGGTGTTCGCCGTGGCCACCGAGCACCGGGTGCCGGTCACCGTGCGGGCACTCGCCTCCTCGGTGACCGGGCAGCCACTGCCTGTGCGGGGCGGCATCGTCCTGGACGTCTCGGGGGTACCGGCCGGCTACACGGTGAACGAGCACAACATGACCGTCACCGCGTCGGCCTCCCAGAACGGCGGCGAGCTGGAGGACGCGCTGGCTGCCCTCGGGTTGACCCTGGGCCACTCGCCCCAGTCGCTGTACCGCTCCAGCGTCGGCGGCTGGGTGGCGACCCTGGCCACCGGGCAGTTCTCGTCCATGTACGGGGGCATCGAAGACCTGGTCACCGGCTACAAGGTCGTCCTGGCCACCGGTGAACAGGTCGAGGTGAAGGCCTCCCCCCGCGCGGCGATGGGGCCGGACCTGCGCAAGGTGTTCATCGGTTCCGAGGGCACCCTGGGCCTGGTCACCGAGGTGACCTTGAAGCTCTTCCCCGCCGACCTGCCGACCGAGGTCCAGACCTGGGCGCTGCCCACGGTCGAGGCCGGCCTGACCGTGATGCGCGACCAGGCGCTGCTGGGCCTTCGACCCTTCCTGCTGCGCTTCTACGACACCGACGAGGCCCGTCACGCCATGCAGGACCCGGGCTTCGAGTCCCCGGTGCTGTTCATCGGTGCCCGCGGCCCGCAAGAGGTCGTGGACGCCGAACTCGCTGTGCTGGGCCGGTTGGCCACCGAGCACGGCGGCCAGCAACTGGGCCCTGATGGTGTCCACGGCTGGATGGGGCGCCGGTTCGACTTCTCGACAGTCGAGAACCTGGTGGCCGAGACCGGCGGGTTCGCCGAGACCATCGAGGTCGCCCACAACTGGGACGGGATCAATGACCTGTACCTGGCCATGCGGCAGGCACTGGCACCACTCGCCGACGAGGTGCTGTCGCACTTCTCGCACGTCTACACCCAGGGCACGTCGATGTACGTGATCCTGCTGGGCCGCGCGGCGACCAACGAGGCCGCCGTCGAGCGGATCCAGCAGATCTGGGACACCGCGATGGCGGTCTGCCTCGAGCAGGGCGCCGAGTTGTCCCACCACCACGGTGGCGGCCTGGCCCGCTCCCCCTACTCGCGCCAGTCCCTCGGCTCAGGCCACCTGGTGCTGCAGAAGCTCAAGGCCGCGCTCGACCCGGCCGGCATCCTCAACCCCGGCAAGCTCGGGCTCTGACCCGAGCACCCCCACACACCCCCACGCACCCCCACCCACGTCCAAGGAGCCAACGATGTCCTCCACCCGCATCCTCGTCATCGACGCCGGCACCACCGGCATCCGTGCCCTCATCTACGACAACACCGCACAGGTCCTGGCCACGGCCTACACCGAGTTCCCGCAGTACCACCCCGGCGCCGACCGGGTGGAGCACGACGGCAATGAGATCTGGGACGCGACGCAACGCATGATGACCCAGGCCCTCGCCGACGCCGCCCTGGCGCCGGGCGACATCACCGCCATCGGCATCACGAACCAGCGCGCCACCACTGTGCTGTGGGACCGCGAGACCGGTGAACCCGTCACCCGGGCCATCGTCTGGCAGGACACCCGCACCGCTGACCGGGCGGCGGAGCTGGCCCCCGAGTGGGGTGAGAAGGTGTACAGCCGCACCGGCTGGTCCCTGGCCCCGGTGTACTCCAGCCTGAGCATCGAGTGGATGTTGAACAATGTCGCCGGGCTGCGCGAACTGGCCGACGCCGGCCGGTTGGCCTTCGGGACGATCGACTCGTGGCTCATCCACAAGCTGACCGGCGGAGCCAGCCATGTGATCAGCGCCTCGAATGCTTCGGTGACCGGGTCGTACGACCTGACCACCGACCAGTGGTACACCGAGTGGCTGGAAGCGCTGGGCATCCCTGTCGCCATGTACCCGGCGGTGGTCGACGACTCCGGCACCATGGGGACGACCACGGTGGAGGCCTTCGGCGCTGAGGTCGTGATCGCCTCAGCAATCGCCGACCAGCATTCCGCACTGTTCGCCCAGGGTTGCATCGAACCGGGCATGGTGAAGTGCACCCATGGGACGGGCACCTTCCTGGACATGACCATCGGCACCACGCCGGTGATCGACACCGCCAGCGGCCTGACCTCGCAGATCGCGTGGCGGATCAACGGTGAGACGGTCTACGCCCTCGAGGGGTACGCCGGTTCCACCGGTGCGGCCGTCCAGTGGCTGCGTGACGGGCTCGAGATCCTGAGCCAGTCGGCGGAGTCGGAGTCGCTGGCCACCACCGTGGACGACAACGGTGGGGTCTACTTCGTGCCGGCGTTGACCGGCTTGTCGGCCCCCTGCTGGGATGCCTATGCCCGTGGCACCATTTTCGGCATCAGCCCCGGGACCACCCGCGGCCACCTGGCCAGGGCGACGCTGGAGGGGATCGTGTTCTCGGTGCGTGACTTCGTCGATGTGATGAGCAGCGTCTCGGGCCACGCGATCACCCGGATCGCGGTCGACGGTGGCGGCGCCCGTAACAACCTGCTGCTGCAGTTCCAGGCCGACCAGTTGGATGCCGAGGTCACTCGACCGAAGAACACCGAGGCGACCAGCCTGGGCGCAGCACTGTTGGCCGGGTTGGCCACCGGTGTGTGGGAGACCCCCGAGCAGGCGGTGGCCATGGTGGAGATCGACCGGAGCTTCCTGCCGGCCGCCGACGATGCCGACCGCAGCGCGGCCTATGCCGGCTGGCAGCGGGCGGTGGAACGCTCCCGCGGTTGGCTCAAGCGCGACACCGAGGCGGAGTGAGGCCGATGGAACGCCCACTGCCCGACGACCTCACCGGCACCCTGTTCGACCTCATCGTGATCGGTGGTGGCATCACCGGTGTGGCCACCGCTCGCGACGCGGCCCTGCGCGGGCTGTCGGTCCTGCTGGTCGAGAAGGACGACTTCGCCTCCGGCACCTCGAGCCGGTCGTCCAAACTCATCCATGGCGGGCTTCGCTACCTGCAGACCTACCAGTTCAAGCTGGTGGCAGAGTCCGTGCGCGAACGTGAGCGAATGCTCACGATGGCTCCCCACCTCACCGAGGTGCGCCCGTTCCTGTACCTGCTCTACGAGGGTTACCCCGAGGGCAGGGCGCTGCTGAACCTGGGACTGACGTTCTACGACGCGGCCTCCGGGGCGTGGCTCAAGCGGCGCCACTCGATGCTGTCCGCCCGCAAGGTGCTCGAACTCGAACCGCACCTGCGCGCGAGTGGACTGGTGGGGGCGGGGCGCTACTACGACGTGCTCACCGACGATGCCCGGCTGACGGTCGACCACGCCAAGGGGGCCGCCGAGGCGGGTGCCCGGATGCTCAACCATGCGGCGGTGACCGGCCTGGTCATCGAGGCAGGGCAGACGCGTGGGGTCCGGGTCGTCGACCAGCTCGACGGGCGGGAGTTCGAGGTGCATGCCCGGCAGGTGGTCAGCGCCACCGGTCCGTGGACCGACCGCACCCTGGCCATGGAGCGGGGCGACCACGTGAGCAGCCTGCGGCCCAGCAAGGGGGTGCACATCGTGGTCCGCAAGAGCGACTTCCCCCTCAACACGGCGGTGTTCCTGCGCTCCCCTGACGACAACCGGGTGGTGTGGCCCACCCCGTCACTGGAGGATGACCTGGTCTACATCGGCACGACCGACACCGACTTCACCGGGGACCCCGACCATGTGGTCCCCGAGGAGTCCGACATAGGCTACCTGCTCAACGTCGCCAACCACACCATCCCCGAGGCGCGGCTGACCGACCAGCACATCGTCGGCGCGTGGGCGGGGCTGCGTCCGCTGGTGGCCGCCGACCCGAGTGCCTCCACCGGGAACACCAGCCGGGAGCATGTGATCACCGAGGGAGCCACGGGGCTGCTGACGATCTCGGGGGGCAAGCTCACCAGCAGCCGCGTGATGGCCAAGCACCTCGTCGATGCCGTGATGGGCAAGTTGCAGCGACCGACGGACAGGTCGGTCGCGGACCGGACACCCATCTCGGGGGGCAGCCCCGCCAGCACACTCGGCCTGCTCGTGGCGACGGCTTCGGCCGGGGTGCCCGACCACATTGCCCAGACCTGGGTGCGCCGCTACGGCAGCAACGCCGGCAAGGTCCTGGCCCGGTGGCAGGCCGACGAGGCAGCCCGGGAGGTGGTCGGTCCACGCGGCCTGACCCGGGCCGAGGTCGCCTACTGCGTCGCCGAAGAGATGTGCCTGACGTTGAGTGACCTGCTGGTCCGCCGGACGTCGCTGTTCTTCTGGGACGCGCCGGGCACGCTGGAGCAGGTCGACGGGATTGCCCGCAGTCTCGGCGCCGAGCTCGGCTGGGACGACGATCGTCGCGCGGAGGAGGTCGAGCAGTACACCGCGCTGGTCAGGGGGAACCTGCCGGGCCGGCGGCTGCAGCACCCCACGCCCGACGAGGGACACCCGGCAGGGTGATCGCCGGCCGCAGCGGGGTGCTGGCCTCCACCAGCAGGACGAAGCTCACCGCGTCCCCCTTCAGGGTGCAGGTGGTGACCTCACCCCCGTTGCGGCGGGCTGTTTCCCGGGCCGCAGCGCAGGGGTCACCTCCTTGCGTGAGGGTGTGGGCGCCGGTGAGCGCGGCCAGGTCGGCGATGCGGTGGGCCCGGTGGGCGCTCGCGATCCAGCCGATCGCCCACAGGCCCAACAGCATGAACCCGACCAACCCCAGCGCCAGGGTTCCGCTCACTACGGTCCCAGCCCCGCGCTGACCCCGCGTCACTGCCCCGGCTCCAGCGGTTGCTGGGCGGTGGCGCTGACCTCGACCGGCCCGATCGGCCCCCAGGATCGGGTGGCGGTCACCGTGACGTGGACCCAGCCGTCGCGGGTGCTGACGTCGATCGTGCTGTTGCTGGGTGCCACCTGCTTGACCCGCTGGAGTTGCTGGGCATCACCGCGGGCGGCATGCCGGGCGGCCTGCACCGCGATGGTCTCGGCACGGTCCTGCAGGATCAGCAGGCCGATCACCGACGATGCACCGAACAGGGCCAGCGCCGCCACCAGCAGGCCCACGGCCAGCTCGGCGGTCACCATTCCCCGTTGCTCGATTCCCCGTTGCCTCATGCTGTCTCCCTTGCTCACCGGGCTGCGGAACTGGTGCGGCGACCGGCGGGTGTTCCCCTCCCCCGCCGGCCGCCGCGACAACTCAGCGGATCTGGCCCCCGACCCAGCCGAGGATCTTGAGGACGACCTTCAGTGCGGTCTTGAAGAACTCGGCGTCGGTGACCACGCGCAGCAGCACCAGTGCGAACGAGACGGCGGCGAGGATGCCGACGGCGTACTCCGCGGTGGACATTCCACGTTCGGCGAGCCGACGGGTGCCCCGGTGGACCCGGGCGAGGGTCGAGGTGCGCTGCGGCGCGAAGGCCTCGGTGTCGAGCAGGTCAACGCCCTGGTTGGCGCCGACCGGGGTGGAGATCTCGGACATGTGAATCCTTTCGGTTGCGACCCACGCTCGTGGGTTCGTCACGACCATGAGTCGCCGACCGGTGCCTGCTCCAAACGGACAACACCCTGTGGACAACTCGGCCGCCAGCACCCTCCACACCCTCAGGGCAGGTAGGAACTGACCAGTCCCGCGATGATCGGCACGACCCCGACGAGCACGAAGGCCGGCAGGAAGCAGGTCATCAACGGCAGCACCGACCGGATGCCCACAGTCCTGGCCTGCTTCTCGACCTCACCGCGGTGGTTCGCCCTGGCCTGCGTCGCATGCACCTGCAACACCTCGACCACCGCGGCACCCGAGGTGGCATTGCGGGCAAGATCCCGCGCCGGGCCGCCCCACACCGGTGCCAGTGCCGGGTCGTCGGCCACCTGTTGCCAGGCCTCCTGCTCGCTTCGCCCCACCCGCAGGTGGCTGCCGACCGATTCCAGTACCGCCCGGGACTCGGGCAGGCTCACCGCCGCCACGTCATCGATGGCGACCCGGGTCGGTGAACCGGCGGACAGGGCACTGGCCAGCAGGCCCAGCACCTCGGGCAGTTGCTCGGCCAGCCGCCGGCGGCGACGCACCAGGCCGGCATCGTCCAGTTGCCCCAACCAGAACCAGGCCGCCACGCCGACCACCGGTGCAACCAGCAGCGCCCACACCGACGCCACCAGCGCCCCCGTGGCGAGCCCCGCCGCAGCACTGACCAGCACCCGCTGCTGCCCACCGCTGCCGGGCCCGACCCGCCGCCCCGACCGGCCCGGCTGACCCGGCTGTCCCGGGGGACGGCGCAGCAGGTCGCGGCCGACCTCGGGTGGCCGCAGCAGCCCCACCAGCACGACCACCGCCAGGCCCGCCACCACCGCGCCATTCACCACCAGGCTCACCGCGTCCTGCGTTCCGCGTGCTCGGCCAGCCACTCGGTCCACACCATGCCCACGCAGGCCAGGCTCACCGCCACCGCCAGCACCCAGCGGCCCACTGTGGTGGACACCAGAAACTCGTCGGGCGACCCACCGACCATGAACCCCATGGCGATCCCGACAAGGGGCAGCACCGCCAGCAGCTTCCCCGTGGCCCGCGCCGGGGCCAGCTCGGCGGCCACCGAGCGTCGCAGCTGGGCCCGGTCGGACAGGTCGGCCGCCACCCGTTCGGCGGCCTCGGCCATCGGCGCACCGGAGCGTTCGGCCAGCTGCCACGCCGCCGCCAGGGACCGCAACCCCGCCGCCCCGGGCCGGTCGGCCTCCCGCCGTAGGGCGCCGGGGACGTCACCGCCGACCCGGTGCGCCGCCACCCCCGGCACCAGTACCGGGCAGTCCTCGGCGGCATGCTGCAGCGCCACCACCGGAACCTGCCCGATGCGCAACTGCCCCGACAGCACCTGGGCACCCCGAGCCACCTGCTGGGCGGTCGCCAGGCTGCGCCGCTGCGACCCGGCACGACCCACCAACACCGCCACCGTCGCGACCAGCACCACGCCCGCCACCAACAACGGGAACCAGTCCACCCCGAGCAGCGCCACCAGCCCCAGCGAGACCGCGCCCAGCAGCACCACCGGCCCCGCCACCAGGCGTCGCCCCGGCAGCCGGGCAGCATGGCGCCCCTGGGTCGCCGCCGCCACGAACCCCGGGGTCCGCGAAGGCGGCGGCACCAGCACCCAGACCAGCACCGCGGCCGCACCGGCGAGCACGAGCGCACTCACGCCGCCCACCCCCGGCCCGCCAACAGCGCCTCCAACCCGTCATGGCCCGGGCCACGCCGAGGCCCGACCTGCCCCGGCGCCCACACCAGCGCCGGCTCGACCACGAACCGGCCCACGCTGCCGCCGACCACCCCGACCTGGGTGAGCCGCCGGCGACCGTCCGGCCACCTCGCCACATGGACGACCACGTCGAGCGCGGCCAGCGCCTGCGCGTGGCAGGCGTCCCGACCCAAGCCACCCAGCGCCGCCAACGCCTCGATGCGGGCGCCGACATCGGCGACCGAGTTGGCGTGGATCGTCCCGCAGCCCCCTTCGTGGCCGGTGTTCATGGCCATCAGCAGGTCACAGATCTCCGCCCCACGCACCTCACCGACGACCAGCCGGTCAGGACGCATCCGCAGGGCCTGGCGCACAAGCGTGGTCAGGGTCACCGCCCCGGCCCCCTCCGCATTGGCCACCCGCCCCTCCAGCCGCACCACATGCGGGTGGTCAGGGTTCAGCTCGCGGGAGTCCTCGACCACCAGCAGCCGCTGGTCGTCAGCCACCGCCCCCAGCAGTGAGGCCAGCAGGGTGGTCTTGCCCGACCCGGTGCCACCACTGATCAGGAAGGCGGCTCGGCTGGCCACCAGCGTTTCGAGCACCTCGAGGCCGGTCGCATCGAGACCACCGCCGTCGCGCCAGTCCTGCAGCGACAGGGCGCGACTCGAAGGCACCCGCAGCGAAATGCAGGTGCCCGGTGAGGCCAGCGCGGCCAGCACCGCATGCACCCGGGTGCCATCAGCCATCCGGGCATCCACCCACGGTGAGGCGTCGTCGAGTCGCCGGCCGGCAGCCGCGGCCAACCGGGTGGCCAGCCGGCGCACCTCCTCATCGCCGGCGAAGGTGACCTCGACGCGTTCCAGTCCGGCCCCGCGATCGATGAAGACCTGGTCGGGGCCGTTGACCAGCACATCGGTCACCCCCGGAAGCCGCAGCAGCGCATCCAACGGGCCCGCCCCGACCGAGGTGCGGCGCAGCGCCTCCAACGCCCACAGCACCACCGAGTCCGAGACCACCAACCCCAGGGCACGCATGCCCGCCGCCACGTCGTCCGGGGTGTGCGCGCGACCCAGCCCGGCCAGGTGCAGCCGCAGCGACTCGAGTTCCTCGGGGGTCACGTGTCCATCACCGCCGCCAGGATCGTCCGGCATTCCCGGGCGAAGCGGGAGCGCGCCCCCAGTGCCGGTGGCACCCCGTGCGCCAGGTCGCGGGGCAGCCTCGGGTGGTGGCCAACCCGACCGACGACCCCGAACCCCAGCGCCTGGGCGACATCGTCGGGTGACAGGGATCGGCCCGGACCGGTGCGCACCACCAGCTCCACATCACGCCAGCCCCGTTCGGCGACCAGCGCCCGGGCAGCCAGCACACTGCGCACGTCGGCGCCGACCAGCAGCAGGCTGCGGCTCTGCGACCAGTGCTCCCCCGACGATTGCTCGCCACGGCCGGCGTCGACCACCACCACCCGGTGGCTGCGCAGCACGGTGCGCAACACCGCGGCTGCCGCCTGCGGCCCCGGCATCCGGCCGCTCGGCCCCAGGGCCACCATCGGCAGCCCGGCCTGGTGGGGCAGCCGGTCGGTCACCTCACCGAGGTGACCGGAGGCGCCGGACAGGTCGTCCCACCGCCAACCCGGCACCTGTTCAGCCCCGAGCATCACATCGATGCCGCCACCGCAGTCGGCCAGTTCCACCAGCGCCGAAGGCCATTGTCGGGCCGCCACCTGGGCCAGCCCGGCAGCCAACGTCGAGGCGCCCAGCCCACCGGAGCCGCCGAGCACCCGCAGCAATGTGCCCCCGGCGTCGGCGGCACCGCTGTCGAGGATCGCGCTGATGAAGCCCGCCTGGTCTGGCAGCACCAGCACCGCCGCCTCCAGCGGCACCGACCAGGCCATCACCTCGTCGGCGGATCGTCCGACCACGTGCACCCCGCGACGGGTGGGCAGCCCGAGCCCCACCAGCCAGGCCGCCTGGTCAGCGCCGACGAAGATGCTCGGCGCCCCCTTCCAGGCCTGTCTGAGGTCGCCGGACTCCCGCACCCGTCGCATCGGTGACCGGACGGCCGCGGCGGCCGCGAGCACCTGTTCAACGAGCCCCTCGTCCCGGCAGATGATCAACGACTCGCGGCTGCGTCCACTCACATGACGGTTATGGGCTCGATCGGTCCCAACTGCTCAGTTGTCCACAGGCCAAATCAGTGCGGGTGCGGCATCCCCAGCACATAGGCGACCTGCCCCAGGTGTTCCAGCGCGTCGGCGTAGACGCTGACCAGCCGCACCCCGCGGGTGACCGGCGGGTCCCAGTTACGGTCCACCACCTCGTCCAGGTCGGCCTCGGACAGCCCACCGAGGTAGTCCAGGGACGCCTCGGTCACCGCCGCCAGGTAGTCGCGCAGCAGGTCACGGTCGTCCACCACGATCGCGGCGGCCTGCTCGGCACTGTGCCCGTAACCGTGCTCGTCAACGGCCACCGGCAGCCCGAACCGGACGAAGAAGCCCTGGCTGTTCCAGACCTCCGGGCCACCCAGGTCGGCGACCTGCTGGTCGATCTCGCGCCCGCTGTGCCACAACAGCCAGGCCGGCGAGTTGGGGTGGCCGCCGGGGTGCACGTTCAGCAGCTCGTCCCCGAGCCTGTCCCAGATCAGGTCGAGGGCCCCCAGCGGACGAGCGGCCAGGTCACGCAGCAGTTCAGTGGTGTTCATGGTCCCCAGTCTGGCCGCCACACCGACGCCTGCGCACGCGCAGACCGCACATCCCACCGATCCCAGCCTCGGTTGACTACGATCAATGCCATGTCAGCGACGGGCCCCTCAGGAGGATTTCACCTGCCCCCTGCAGCCATCGACTGGCTCATCGGCGAGGCGCCCCGGCAGGTGCTCACCCTGTCCGGCGCTGCCCTGCCCCGGGCCCTGCACCACGCCGGCCACCAGGTTTTCGCCATCGACAAGCAGACCCGGGTGGTGGCAGACCTCGCCGCCGGCCACCAGATCACCACCGTCGTCGCCCAGGCCGAGTCGCTGCCCTTCGACCCGTGCACCTTCCAGGTGGTGGCCGCCCACCAGGTCTTCCACCGCTACGCGCCGGGGTTGGTGCTCTCCGAAATGGCGCGGGTCCTGCGCCCCGGTGGGCATGCGGCGGTCTCGTACCTGGTCAGGGACGATTCGGTGCCGTGGGTCCGCCGGCTGGTGGGGTTGGTGCAGCAGCTCGACCCCAGCGCGATGACCGGCGCCTTCGGCGACGACTCGGTCGGCGAACTGCTCGACAGCAAGTACTTCCCCACCTCGACGCACAAGAGCTTCCGGCACTGGGTGCCCACCAGCCGCGAGGCGCTGGTGTCCATGGCGGCCAACCTGCCGGTCACCCGCGGACTCGATGCCCCCGAACGCCAGGAGTTCCTGGCCTCCATCGAGGCGCTCTACGACGAATCCGCCCCGGGCGCCGACAGCCTGCGGCTGCCCTACACCCTGCGCTGCTGGCGAGCCAATGTCGACCACCAGGAGCTCACCGCACCGATCGAGGTCGACGACACTGGCCTGGTCATCCCGATCTGACCGGTCGATGAACCCGACCCCCGCGCCACGCCCGCGGATCGTCCTCGGCGTCGGACGACTGGCCAACCGCCTGCACCTGCCCCAGATCCTGCGCAACACCACCGCCGGTGGGGTGGTGATGCTGGTCGCGACGATCGCCGCACTGCTGTGGGCCAACCTCGCCCCGACCAGCTACCAGCACCTCTCCCACCTGCAGCTGGGCCCACTCTCGGTGGCGCACTGGGCCAGCGACGGCATCCTGACCGTGTTCTTCTTCGTCGCCGGCATGGAACTCAAGCGCGAGTTCGTCGAGGGGTCGTTGTCGCGGCCCGCCGACGCGCTCGTCCCGATCATCGCCGCGGTCTGCGGCATGCTCGTCCCGGCCGGCATCTACACCCTGGTGAACCTGCGCGCCGGCGGCGACCTGTCCGGCTGGGCGATCCCGATGGCCACCGACATCGCGTTCGCGCTGGCGGTGCTCGCCGTCGTCGGCAAGGGCCTGCCGATGGGGGTGCGCGCCTTCCTGCTCACCCTGGCCATCGTCGACGACCTCGGCGCGATCGCGGTCATCGCGGTGTTCTTCAGTGAGAACCTCCAACTGGGCTGGCTGGCCGCAGCCGCCGGGCTGCTGGTGGCGTGGTGGGCCCTGCAACGCCAGGGCAGCCTGCGCAGCGGCTGGTGGTACGTGCCGATCGCGGTCGCCACGTGGTGGTGCATGCTGCAGTCCGGCGTCCACGCCACCATCGCGGGCGTCGCACTCGGGCTGCTCGTGCGCACCAACGAGTACCAGATGGACGACAACCTCGACCGGTGGCAGCGTCGCGTCGAACCGTGGTCCGCGTGGGTGGCCGTGCCCGTCTTCGCGCTGTTCGCCGCCGGGGTGCCGCTCAACCCGGGGGTCCTGGGCGGGCTCTGGAGCGACCCCGTCCCACTGGGCATCATCGCCGGCCTGGTGGTCGGCAAACCGATCGGGATCTTCCTCGCCGCCCGACTGGCCACCCGGTTCACGAAGGCGACGCTGGCCGAGGGTGTGACCTGGCGTGACCTGGCGGCCGTCTCTGTCCTGGGTGGCATCGGGTTCACCGTCTCGATGCTGATCAGTGACCTGGCCTTCAATGACCAGGGCCGCGTCGAGGTGGCCAAGACCGCGGTGCTGACCGCCTCGACGCTGGCCGCCGTGCTCGGAGGCATCCTGCTGAGGGCCCGGGGACGATAGGGTTTGGGTGTGGAGCCCGACTCCCCGACCGAAGGAGACTTCCCGTGACCCAGCCGCAGTCCGGCCAGCCCACTGGATTCGAACGCCCGACCGCTGAGGGCGCCGCCTACGTGAACACGGGGTACGGCACCCAGCACGACCAGCCCGCGCAGAGCCATGGGTTCGCGCCGCTGGGCGACATCGTCAACAACCTCAAGGTCGACGGCACCCGCATGGTGCAGGACAACATCGCCCTCGCCAAGGCCGAGGTCACCCCGATCGCCGTCAAGGGTGGCATCGCCGGTGGGCTGGCCGTCGTCGCGCTGTACTTCGTGCTCGCCGCACTGGGCCTGCTGTTCATGGCCGGCGGTTTCGCCTTCGGACGCATGTGGCAGGCGATCATCCCCAGCTTCAGCCTGCTGCCGGCCACCGGCCTGGGGTTCGTCACCATGGCCGTGGTGATGATCCTGCTCGCGCTGGTCATGCTGCTGGTCGCCAAGCTCGGTTTCATCGACCGGATCCAGAAGCCCGAGGCCACCGTGGCAGAGTTCAAGGCCAGCATCGCCGCCCTGGGTGACTCCCTCAAGCGCGGTCAGCAGACCGTGGCGGTCAACTCCGCCGACCGGGCCAGCCTGAAGGCCGACAAGAAGGCCATCGCGCAGATCGACAAGCAGAACCGCCGCCAGGCCTGAGCCGGTTCACCTGATCCGCCGCCCCCGCCAGAAGCGTTCGGGCACGTCGATCAGCGCGTCGGTGTCCCAGTCACCGGCCCACCCGCCCAGCGCCAGCAGCCGGTCGACCAGGTGGGCGGTGAAACCCCAGATGACGATGTCGTCGACCACGAACGCGGGGCCGCTTCGCCCGTTGGGCAGTTTGGCTGAGCGCCGTACGTCGGGGCTGGCAAGCAGGTCGACCGGGTAGCGCAGGATCTGCGCCACTTCGCCGGGTTCGGGGACCAGCGCGTGGTCGCCGTCCCAGGCCCCGACCACGACGGTGGCGTTGAACGAGGCCACCAGCGGGGAACTGGGCAGGCGCCCCAGCAGTTCCACGGCTTCGGGTTCGAGGCCGACCTCCTCGGCGGCCTCCCGCACCGCGGCATCTTCCGGGGTCGGGTCACCCGGGTCGATCCGCCCACCCGGGAAGGACACCTGCCCGGGGTGGCTGCGCAGGTCATGGGCGCGCTCGGTGAACAGCAGGTCCGGCTGCCCGGTTGCGCCACCGCGGGACAGCAGCGCCAGGATCGCCGAGGAGCGCGCCGGCGGCGGGAACGGCAGGTTGGTGGGGTCGACGACCGGGGTCGGACCACCCAGTCCGTCCAGGTTCTCGACCAGCCCGGTGAAGGTGCTCACCCGTCCACCCCCAGCAGGTCACGCAGGTAGCCGTCCAGTTCCTCCTCCGAGGCGATCTGGCCGACATGCTGCCCCACGATCCGACCCTCGGCGTCGACGAAGATGGTGTGCGGCAGGCCGGGCACGTTGAGCGGCGGGCCGTAGCTGTGCTTGTCGGGGTCGGTCAGCTGCGGGTAGGTCCAGCCGGCCACCCGGGCGAACTCGATGGCCAGGTCGGGCTGCGGGTCGACGGTGTCGATGCCCAAGAAGTTCACCCGGCCGGCGGTCTTCTCGCTCACCGACTTCAGGAACGGCGCCTCGGCGCGGCAGGGCCCGCACCACTGCGCCCAGAAGTTGATCACCATCGGACGACCCTTCGCCAACCCCGACAGGGTCGACTCGCTGCCGGTCGACAGGCACTGCAGCGTCAACTCCGGCAGGCCACCCTCCACCGCTGCGGTGGGCGGGGCTTCGGGACAGGGGTCGATCCCGGCAGCCTGGTAGGCCTGCTGCCGTTCGGGGTTGTCCTCGGGTTCGGTGGTGGCTCCGGTGGTGCAGCCGGCCAGCAGGACGAGGGCGGCCACACCCGCCATCAGTCGGCGCCTCATCCGCGCGGCTCCCTGACCAGTGCGGCAGCCTCGTCCGGGTCGGTCGGGCCCGTGCCGAACGACGGGCACACCCCCTGGACGGGGCAGGCACCGCAGGCCGGACGACGGGCGTGGCAGCGGCGTCGTCCGTGCCAAATCACCCGGTGGCAGACCATCACCCACTCCTCAGGGTCGAACAGCTTGCCGACATCGGACTCGACGACATCAGGTTTGGTGGAGGTGGTCCAGCCGAGTCGTCCGGACACCCGGACCAGGTGGGTGTCGGGGGTGATGCCGGGCACCCCGAAGGCATTGCCGAGCACCACATTGGCGGTCTTGCGGCCCACCCCGGGCAGAGTCACGAGTTCCTCGCGGGTGCCCGGCACCCGGCCGTCGAACTGGTCGACCAGGGCCGTCCCGATGCCCTTCAGCGCATTCGCCTTGTTGCGGAAGAAACCGGTGGGGCGGATGATCTCCTCCAGGTCGGCCAGCTCTGCCGCGGCGTAGGCGGCCGCATCGGGGTAGGCCGCGAACAGCGTCGGGGTGATCGAGTTGACCCGACGGTCGGTCGACTGGGCCGACAACACGGTGGCGACCAGCAGTTCCAGCGGGGTGGTGAAGTCCAGTTCACAGCGGGCGTCGGGGTAGCAGCCGGCCAACAGGTCGTTGACGGTGGCGGCCTGGGCGCGGGCGGATCGGGACACGGCGTCCAGTGTAGTTGCGGGTATCTGGTGTCAGACGCTGATTCAACCTTCGATAACCTGCCCTTGACGGGATCCACCGGAGCTCCCCACCACCCTCCAGGGAGGATGACGATGGTCAGCATCACCAGCACCCAGCATGTGCCCTTCCTGTCCGCGCTGTCGGAGTCGTCGCGCGAACGGGTCCTCGACCTGGCCACCGAACTGAAGGTGCACCGCGGCGAGCAGTTGTTCCACACCGGCGACCCGGCCCGGCAGTGCTACCTGCTGCTGACCGGCAAGGTGAAGCTGACCCGCTCGGCCAAGCACCAGCCCGCCCCCGCCCGGCCGGGGACCGGCGGCCGGGTCAACAAGGTGCAGCAGCGTGAGTCGCTGCTGTGGATCATGGGCCCCGGTGACCTGTTCGGTGAACTGTCAGTCTTCGACCAGGGCACCCGCTCGTCCACCGCGACGACGGTCACCACGGCCACCATGCTGAGTTTCGAGGGCAGCCAGCTGGCCGCCCTGGTCGGTCAGCGCCAGGACGTGGCGCTGGCGATGCTGAACATGCTGGCCACCCGGCTGCGACGCAGCGACGACCACACCACGGGCATGGTGCTCTCCGATGTGTCCGGACGAGTGGCCTGGCTGTTGATGCACCTGCTGGAACGCTTCGGCCCCGATTCCGACCCGGTCGCCAACCCGAGCTGGGTGCGCCACGACCTGACCCAGACCGAACTGGCCCAGATCGTGGGCGCCTCCCGCGAGACGGTCAACAAGGTGCTGACCGATTTCGAGTCGCGTGGCGTGATCGAGGTGCGCCCCCGCGAGGTGCGCATCCTGCAGCCGCAGCGCCTGCTCGCCCGGATGGAGTGAACGCAGCTCAGACCTGGACGACCAGCTCGATCTCGACCGGCACGCCGAGCGGCAGTTCCGCCACCCCGACGGCCGAGCGCACGTGCGCACCGGCCTCACCGAAGACCTCACCGAGCAGGTCGGAGGCGCCGTTGGCGACCACCGGCTGACCGGTGAAACCGGGGGCCGAGGCCACGAAGGCGGTCACCTTCAGGACGCGGGTGATGCTGTCCAGCCCACCGGCGACGTCAGCGGCAGCAGCCAGGGCGTTGAGGATCGCCACGCGCGCGGCCTCGTTGGCCTGCTCGGCGCTCACCTCGGCGCCGGCCTTGCCCAGCACGGTCGGGGTGCCGCCGACCAGGGGCAGCTGGCCCGAGGTCCACACCTGGTCACCGACGCGGGTGGCCGGCACATAGGACGCGACCGGGGTCGCGACCGGCGGCAGGCTGAGCCCGAGCTCGGCCAGGCGCTGCGTGGGCGTGCTCACGGCTGCGTCGGGGTCTGCAGGGGGCGCTTGAAGTAGCCGACGAGGCTGTCCGGGTTGGGCCCGGGGACGATCTGGACGAGCTCCCAGCCCTCTCGTCCGAAGTTGTTCAGGATCTGCGTCGAGACGTGGGTCAGGATCGGTGCAGTGAAGTACTCCCAAGTGGTCATGGCTGACAGCCTAGCTGTGGAACAACTGTGGAGATGCCCACTTCCGGGCGCGCAGGCGGGCCGCCGGGCGCCCCGGCGATGCCGGGATTGTTGGGGCTGTCACGTAATCTGTGGGGCATGAAGCGAACGAGGGCCAACAGGTTGTATGCCTTGGGAATGTTCTTCGCGGTCAGCGTCCTGTGCGGAGTGCTGACCGCCGGGCTCGTCGTCCCCTTCGTCGCCATGCTCGGTGGCGTGACGAAGGCGGGTGCCGACAGCCTCGACCAGCTGCCGGCATCGCTGGAGGTCCCGCCGCAGGCTGAACAGTCCACGATCCTGATGGCCGACGGCTCGGTGCTGGGTACCTTCTACGACCAGAACCGCGTCTACGTGCCGCTGAGCGAGATCAACGAGCACATGCAGTGGGCCCAGATCGCCATCGAGGACCACCGCTTCTACGAGCACGGCGCCTTCGACCCCACCGGCACCCTTCGCGCACTGCTGCGCAACACTGCCGGTTCGTCCACCCAGGGTGGTTCGACCATCACCCAGCAGTACGTCAAGCAGGTGCTGGTCAACGAAGCCGAACTAAACAACGACCCCGAGGGTGTGCAGCGGGCCACCGAGGAAACCATCGCCCGCAAGGTCCGCGAGCTTCGCTACGCCATCGCCCTCGAGAAGCGCCTGAGCAAGAAGGACATCCTCGAGCGCTACCTCAACATCGCCTACTACGGTGACGGCGCCTACGGCGTCGAGGCAGCCGCCAGGCACTTCTTCGACACCACCGCCGCGGAACTGACCATCGACCAGGCCGCCATGCTGGCCGGGTTGGTGCAGAACCCGAACCTGACCAACCCGCGGTTGAACCCCGGCGCTGCGGTGCAGCGCCGCAACGTGGTGCTGAACCGCATGGCTGAGCTCGGCTACATCACCCCCGAGGAACTGGCCACCTCGACCGCTGTCGAGTTCAGCCCGGCCAAGATCCAGCCCCAGCCGAACGGCTGCCTGTATTCGGAGTTCCCGTTCATCTGCGACTACGTGCGCCGCACCCTGATCAGCGACCAGATGCCGAGCCTCGGGGGCACCCAGGCCGAGCGTGAGGCCCTGCTCAAGCGCGGTGGCCTGACGATCCAGACGCTGATCGACCCGCGCACCCAGCGTGCGGCCGAGGCCGCGATCGCCGACATGATCGCCCCCACCGACCCGGCCATCGCGTCGTCGGTGATCATCGAGCCCAGCACCGGGCTGATCGTGGCGATGGCGCAGTCGCGCAACAAGATGGGTACCGGCGCCGGTCAGACCTTCCTGAACTACAACGTCGAGAAGGCCTACGGTGACGCCATGGGCTTCCAGGCAGGCTCGACGTTCAAGGCCTACGCCGTGGCTGCTGCCCTGGAGGCGGGGATGACCCCCGAGCAGACCTACACCGCCTACGGCACCAAGCAGTTCCGTGGCGAAACGTTCAAGAACTGCGAGGGAAGTTTCGTCTTCAACCAGGACTGGTCGGTCTCGAACTCGGTGGGCGGCTACGACGGTCGCACGATCAACATGGTCCAGGCCGCCCAGGGCTCGGTGAACACCTACTTCGTGCAGTTGGAGCAGTCGGTCGGCATCTGTGCGGTCACCGACATGGCCCAGCGCACCGGGGTGAAGCTCGCCAGCGGCGAGGACATGAACAAGGCCATGGGCAGCAACCCCTCGTTCGTGCTCGGCTCGGCAGAGGTCACCCCCCTGTCCATGGCCGAGTCGTACGCCACCTTCGCCAACCGCGGCGTGCACTGCAACCCGCTGATCCTGAAGTCGGTGGTCAACAAGGCCGGCAACGAGTTCGAGGTCCCGCCGGGTGAGTGCAAGAAGGTGATGGAGCCCGAGGTCGCCGACGGCGTCAACTACGTGCTCAGCAAGGTCATGGAGCGCCCCGGTACCGGTGTGCGGGCCGTGATCCCCGGCGGCTGGAACCAGGCCGGCAAGACCGGTACCACCGACAGCAACGAGGCGGTCTGGTTCGCCGGCTACACCCCCCAGATGGCCGGCATCTCGATGATCTCGGTCGAGAAGGGCGCTGACTACTGGAAGGACCGCAACCGGTCGCTGCGCCGCTGGGTGGTGCCGTCGACCGGGCTGCGGCTGGAGGGCTCCGGCTCCGGTGACGCCGGCAAGATCTACCAGGTCGCCATGGCCGAGGCACTCAAGGGCAAGCCGAACACCAAGTTCACCGCACCGTCCAAGGAGATCCTGGAGGGCAAGAAGGTCCAGGTGCCCAACACCAGTGGCATGAGTCTGGAGGAGGCCCGCCGCACGCTGCAGGCCGCCGGGTTCAACACGGTGACCTGGCGCCGCTACTCGAACTACCGGGCAGGCACCTTCCTGGGCGCCACCCCGGGCGGGCAGCAGCCGGTCGGTGCGACGATCTACCTGCAGATCTCCTCGGGCCCGGCCCCGGCGCCGCGCACCACTGCGCCGCGCACCACTGCGCCCGCCACCACCCAGGCCCCGACCACCCAGGCCCCGGCCACCCAGCCACCGGCGACTGTGCCGGCCACCACCGCGGCAGCCCAGCCGACCCGGCGCGGTGGCGGGCCCCAGCCCACGGAACCCGATAGGTGAGTCGGGTCGGCATGGCCACCTCGGTGCTGGCCGCAATGGCCGGCCTCGGGGTGGGGGTGTTCGGCTACGCCCTTGCCGAGGCCCGGATGTACACCCTGCGCCGGGTGAGCGCACCGGTGCTGGTGCCCGGCAGCGAGCCGTTCACGGTGCTGCACATCAGCGACATCCACCTGGTCGCCTCGCAGCGGGCCAAGCAGGACTGGGTCGCGGCGCTGGCCGACCTGGAGCCGGACCTGGTCATCAACACCGGTGACAACATCACCTCCGCCGAGGCGATCGACCCGTTGTACGAGGCCCTCGACGGGCTGCTGGACGTGCCCGGGGCGTTCGTGTTCGGCTCCAACGACTACCGCGGGCCGAAGTTCCGCAACCCGGCGCGCTACCTGCTGCGTCCCTCGAGCGCCGCGCCAGTGGCGTCCAAGCCGAAGGCTGACGACCTGCCCTGGGAGCGCCTGCGCGACGGGTTCACCGACCGGGGCTGGACCGACCTGACCCACCGACGAGCGCTGCTCGAGGTGGCCGGGCACACCATCGAGCTGCGCGGCACCGACGACGCCCACCTGGAGCGTGACCGCTACGACACGGTGGCCGGCCCAGCAGACACGGCCGCCGACCTCTCTATCGGGGTGACGCACGCCCCCTACCTGCGGCTGCTCGATGCGATGACTCGTGACGGGCTCGACCTGGTCATGGCCGGTCACACCCATGGCGGCCAGGTCTGCCTGCCGACCGGTGCCCTGATCACCAACTGCGACCTGGACACCGACCGCGTCAAGGGCCTCAGCAGCCACAGCGTCGACGGACGAACCAGTGCCCTGCACGTCTCGGCGGGCCTGGGCACCTCACCGTTTGCGCCCTACCGGTTGTTCTGCCGCCCCGAGGCGACGCTGCTGCGGCTGGTCCCCCGGGCGAACTGACGGGGCAGCGAGATGCTCGTCCGACCTCGTTTGGCGCGTTCGGGTCGGGTTGGGATACACTCATCGTCGGTCCACTTCGGTGGGCCATCGGGGTGTGGCGCAGCTTGGTAGCGCGCGTCGTTCGGGACGACGAGGCCGCAGGTTCAAATCCTGTCACCCCGACCATTGTGAAGTCTCGAGACATCGTCAGCGGATGTCTCGGGACTTCGCTTGTTTCGGACCTGGTTCACTTCAGGGCCTGGTTCAGTTCGGGGGCCTGTTTGCAGCCCCAATCCCCATCCGCAGCCCGGGCCTGAGTCTGCCCGTCGTACAGACATGCAGACGCATGCTCGGCCTGCAGACGCGAACAGGCTCTGCAGACGTGGCGCCGGACTGCAAACGTGGCGCGGCCGACTCCTCCCAGGCGAACTGGCTCAGGCGAACTGGGTCAGGATCGCGGCGTGCTCGGCGATGGTTGCCTCGTCCCAGTGGCCGGCCTGGCCGGGATCGGCCTCGACCAGGGACATCAACTGCTGGGTGAAGCCGAGACCGGCCAGGGACCACTCCGCCTCGCCCACACCGAACGGGTCAATCGTGAACCGCTGCTCGGCCAATGAGGTGTTCGAGATCGCGTTGAGGGTCAGCCCCTCCACCACGGCAGCACCGAGCTGGGCGATGGTCATGGTGGTCACCCCGGGCAGGTCGCTGCGCACCTGGTGACCCGTCAGGAACATCAGCGCGCCATAGGTGGCCGCCATCTCGCCGTAGAAAGCCTCGTCCGACTCGAACAGCGCGCGGCGCAGGTCCTCCTGCAGGTCGGCGTTCTCGGGCAGCGAGCTCAGCGTGGCCATCAGG
The DNA here is from genome assembly GCF_050113895.1 of Aestuariimicrobium sp. Y1814. NCBI lineage: Bacteria > Bacillati > Actinomycetota > Actinomycetes > Propionibacteriales > Propionibacteriaceae > Aestuariimicrobium > Aestuariimicrobium sp. Y1814. Next base: position 260,689 of record NZ_JBNJRW010000004.1, read on the forward strand.
GTCACGTGGGTGCTCCAGCTGCGGGAGTTGACCAGCGACTGGAAGTTCGCCAGCGCCGCGTGCCGCAGGATCTCGACCAGTAGCCACCGGCGACCCTCGTCGGTGGCCAGCGAGGCGGTGTTCTGCAGGGCCACGCCCAGGGCTGAGGCGATGCTCTCGCGCTCGTAGCGGGCCGTCGCCGGGTGGTTGGCGCCGGCCAGGTCACGCAACAGGTCGGCGAAGAAGTGGCTCTTGGTGGGCCAGCGACGGTAGACCGCGCTGCGGGCCACCCCCGCCTCGACGATGATCTCCTCGAAGCGCAGCAGGTCGAAGCTGATCGGCAGGCCGTCATCCTGCACCCGACGCCCGGCCGTGGCGAGCATGCGTTCAGCGGTCTCCTGGTCCGACAATCGGGGCGAGCGGTGCGCTCGGCCGAAAGGATCGTTGGGCATGGGGGTCTCGCTCTCCTAGGGGTGCATCCTCCATTGTCCACCATTTCCGCTAGCCGGAAGACACACAAGTACTTGTCTACACTGGTACGTTGTCCATACACACCATCGAATGGAAGTACTTGCATGCCCGCTGATCGCGACCCCTTCGGCCGGGGCCGCTCCGAACGGCTCTCCGACCAGGAAACCGCTGAGCGCATGCTCGCCGCGGGAGTTCGCCGGGTCGAGGACGAGGGGCTGCGCGTCAGCTTCGACCTGCTGCGCTTCGAGGAGATCATCGTCGAGGCGGGGGTGGCCCGCAGCGCGGTCTACCGCCGCTGGCCCACCAAGCACCACTTCTACGCCGACCTGCTGCGCAACCTGGCCCAGCGCCCCTTCCCCGTCGCAGCCGCCTACCGCGAGGCCAGCGTGACCTACCTGCTCGAGCACTGGGAAGGCGCCGACTCGCAGTTGGCCACCGACGAGGGCCGCCTGCGGATGGCCATCGACATCTGCCGCTTCAACGCCCGGCACACCTACCAGTCGCTGACCAGCTCCCTTGGCTGGAAGGTGCACCTGACCCTGCGGGCCACACTGGCCACGCTGCCCGAGGAGGCCGACCTGCAGCAGGACCTGCAGGACTCGCTGCGCTCCACGGAAGCCACCTTCCTGACCGAGATGGGTGAGCTGTACCAGACGTTCATGACCGCGCTGGGCTACCGCATGCAGCCTCACCTGCCGGACGTCAGCCCGGTCGCCCTGGCCCGGGCCGGCATGGGCGTGCTGGAAGGCCTGACGCTGCACGACATCGCCAGCCCCGAGGCCACCGCCGTCTGGCAGGGCGACCCCTTCCAGACCGGCCAGTTCGCCGAGTGGACCCTGCCCAGCCTCGCCTTCACCAGCATGATGACCAGCATGTTCGTCCCCGACCCCGAGCACACCGGCCCCTGGTCGCCCGAGAAGGTGGCCGCCCACCGCGTCCCCCTCGAACAGCTGACCGGGGCACACCAGGGGGCCGCCGAGTGAGCACTGCCGCCGAACCCACCCCGGACGAAAGGACGCTCTACGAGCAGATGGGCGGCGCGGACACCTTCGCCACCATCGCCCGGGTGTTCTACGAGGGCGTGGCCACCGACCCGCTGCTCAAGCCGATGTACCCCGAAGAAGACCTCGGCCCGGCAGAGGAACGCTTCCGACTGTTCCTGTCCCAGTACTGGGGCGGGCCCACCACCTACTCCGAGACCCGGGGCCACCCCCGCCTGCGGATGCGCCACGCCCCCTTCCGCGTCACCCCCGAGGCCCGTGACCGCTGGCTGACCCATGTCATGGCCGGCGTCGACCAGGCCGACCTGCCCCCCGAACTCGACGCGCTCCTGCGCGACTACCTGGAGCGCGCCGCCCACGCGATGGTCAACACCTTCGTCTGACCCGGCGGCCCGGCTCGCCATACCCACGGCTGAGATTCCCCCGAGAAGATCGCCCCAAGTGGCCCGGCCCCGCGCTGCAGGTACCCTGTTCTCTGACCACCCGTCGCTAGCATGGACGATGTTGGGGTGCCGCTGCCCTGACAAGGCACTGTGAAAGGAGTGAGCGTGGGCCTGTTCGACAAGATGGAGAAGTCCATCGAGGGCGCCGTCAACGGCGTGTTCGCCCGCGCCTTCAAGGGCGACGTCCAGCCGGTGGAGATCGCCGCCCGGCTGCAGCGTGAGCTCGATTCCGAGGCGAAGCTGCTCACCCGCGACAAGCGGCTGGTGCCCAACTCCTTCGTGGTCGGCCTGTCCAAGCGTGACTACGAGCGGCTCGTCCCCTACGCCAAGACGCTCAACGCCGAGATCGTGCCCGAACTGCGCGACCACGCCGCCGAACGCCGCTACGTCTTCAACGGCCCGATCGTCATCGACTACGAACTCGACGAGAGCCTGCCCACCGGCCGGTTCACGGTCACCAGCTCGGCCGAGGCCGGGGTCCAGGGCGCCCCGGGCCACCCCGCCACCCCCCGGTCGCGCCGCTCCCCGCTGGTGCTCGAGGTCAATGGTGTGCGCCACCCGCTGACCCCACCCGGGCTGCTGATCGGGCGCGGCTCCGAGGCCGACCTGCGCATCAATGACCCCGGCGTCAGCCGCAAGCACGCCATGATCCACGTCTCCGGCGAGGGCACCAACCTTCAAGTACACATCGAGGACCTCGGCAGCACCAACGGCATCACCGTCAACGGCACCAAGTGCCGTGAGGCCACCATCAGCGATGGCACCCGCCTCGAGATCGGCACGACGCGCATGCTGGTGCATTCACCGGCGGGGTCATGATGTGAGTGAGCTGATCGTCGGGGCGCTGAAGCTCGCCTTCCTGGCCATGATGTGGGCGTTCATCCTGTTTGCCGCCAACATCATTCGCACCGACATGTTCGGACGCCAGGTCGCCACCAGCCCCGACACAGCTCTGGAGCACCCCGCCAAACCACGCAAGAAGCGCCGTTCGCGCCACGCCCCCACCAGCCTCGTCGTCATCGAGGGGCGCCAGGCCGGGCTGTCGATCCCCCTGGCCGGGGTGGTGGGCCTGGGCCGGGCCGCGGACTCCGCGCTCAACATCGACGACGACTACGCCTCGACCCGGCACGCCCAGATCACCATGGACGACAACGGCCAGTGGTGGCTGGAAGACCTGAACTCCACCAACGGCACGAGCGTGAACACCGTGCGGGTGAGCGCGCCGGTGCAGGTGCAGACCGGTGACACCATCCGGATCGGACGCACCGTGATGAGGCTGGAACGCCCATGACCTTCAGCCTCGACGTGCGATCGCACTCCGAAACCGGCCCGATGCGCAAGAACAACCAGGACTCGGGCTTCGCCTCGCCCAACATGCTCGTGGTCGCCGACGGCATGGGCGGTGCGGCGGCCGGTGACCTGGCCAGCACCGTGGCGATCAGCTTCGTCGAGCGGGTCGACGAACGCCACACCAGCGACGAGATGCTCGAGGTGCTCGGCGGGGCCGTGGCCCGGGCCAACGAGAAGCTCGCCGACCTGGTCGCCGCCGACCACTCCCTCGACGGGATGGGCACCACGGTGACCGGCGCGATGTTCTCCGGTGAGCAGCTCGGCTTCGTCCACATCGGCGACTCACGCGCCTACCTGTACCGCGGTGGCACCCTCGAGCACATCACGACCGACCATTCGTGGGTGATGGCGCTGGTCAAGGAGGGCAAGATCACCCCCGAGGAGGCCGAGACCCACCCGCACCGCAACCTGCTGCTGAAGGTGCTCAACGGCCAGCCCACCCACACCCCCGACTCGTTCCTGTTCGACCTCGAGCTCGGCGACCGGATCCTGGTCTGCAGCGACGGCCTGTGCGGCTTCGCCACCGACACCACCATCGCCGAGCACCTGGCCAAGGACGACCTGGACGAGGTCATGCGCGGGCTGGTCCAGGCCGCCCACGATGGTGGCGGTGCCGACAACATCACTGTGGTCCTGGCCGACGTGGTGCCGCAGGACGACGACCTCGACGCCGCGCCCGCCACCGTGATCGGTGCCGCTGTCACCACCCGCATCCCCGATGTGCCCGAGGCCGGCATCGACCTCGGCGACGACGGGCCGCGCTACGACGAGGGCGGTGACCGGGTGCCCCGTGCCCCGGCCCCGGTGGTGATCGACCCCGAACAGATCGAGTCGATTCGCTATGCCCCAGAACTGGTCAAGCCACGACGCTGGATCGCGCCGGTGCTCAGCACCGTCCTGATCCTGCTGGCCCTGCTCGGCATCGGGGTCGGCGGGTCGGCCTATGCCCGCACCCAGTACTACGTCGGCACCAGCGGTGACGACGTGACGATCTTCAACGGGGTGCCCGGGTCGCTGCTGGGGGTCAAGTTCCAGCGCACCGCCGAGACCACCGACGTCAAGGTCAGCGACCTGCCCGACTACTACCAGCAGAAGGTCCAGGGCAACATCGACGCGTCCGACCTCGATGCGGCCCGCTCCACCGTCGCCGAACTGCGGGTACTGGCCAACGCCTGCAAGGCCAAACGCAACCAGCCGACCCCCACTGCCACCACGGACCCCTCGGCGAGCCCCAGTGCGTCCCCGAGCACCGAGCCGTCGGGGCCGCAGCAGCCCCAGGATTCACCGGTGCTGTCCCAGGTGCCGACGCTCCCCCAGACCAGCCCGTCAGCTGAACCGCCGCCGGGCGAGGGCTGTTGATGGCTGGCCCGCAGTTGGTCGGCCCTGCCGGGGCGGCACCGGCCGACCTGCCCAGGACGGCCACCCCGGGGGCTGTCCTGGTGGCCTACCACAAGCGTCGCAACACCGAGTTGGCGATGCTGCTGGTGGCGTGCGCCTTCGGTTTGGGCGGGTGGCTGCTGACCGGGCTGAACATGAACGGGGCCGTGCCCGACAACTGGCCCTGGGTCTGCGGCCTGTGGGTGGCCATGGCGCTCGGCGCCCACCTGCTGATCCGCTTCCGGGCCCCCTATGCCGACCCGCTGATCCTGCCCTGCGTGATTGCCCTGAACGGCCTCGGGCTGGCGATGATCCACCGCATCGACCTGATTCCCACCCCACCGCGCACCGACTCCTACACCCAGTTCGTCTGGACCGGGCTGGGCATAGTGCTGTTCGCGCTGGTGCTGTTCTTCCTGCGCGACCTGCGCCGCCTCGACCGCTTCCCCTACCTGCTGTTCCTGGCCGGGCTGGGGCTGCTGATGCTGCCGCTGGTACCCGGCCTGGGCGTGGAGTTGAACGGTTCGCGGATCTGGATCCGGGTGGCCGGGTTCTCCTTCCAGCCGGCCGAGGTGGCCAAGATCGTGCTGGCGATCGCGTTCGCGTCCTACCTGGTGCAGAAGCGTGAACTGCTGGCCCTCGGCGGCCACAAGCTCGGCCCGCTGCGCATCCCCCGACTGCGTGACCTGCTGCCGATCGTGATCATGTGGGGTGCGGCGATGCTGGTGCTGGTCACCCAGTCCGACCTGGGCACCGCGCTGCTGTTCTTCGGCCTGTTCGTGATGATGCTCTACGTCGCCACCGAACGACCCAGCTGGGTGGTCATCGGCCTGGGCATGTTCGCCGTCGGCGGGGTGCTCGCCTACCGGCTGTTCTGGCACGTCCGGGTGCGCGTGAACGCCTGGTTGCACCCGTTCGAGAACTACGACCAGAACCTGCAGGTGATCAGCGCCCAGTTCGGGTTCGCCTGGGGCGGGCTGACCGGACGAGGCTGGGGGCTGGGTCGTCCGGGCCTGACCCCGCTCGCCAAGAGCGACTTCATCGCCGCCGCCATCGGTGAGGAACTCGGCATCGCCGGGCTGATGGCGGTCATCATGATCTATGCCGTGCTGATCTCCCGCGGCCTGCGCACCGCGCTGGCCAGCTCGGACGAGTTCGTCAAGCTCTTGGCCGCCGGCCTCTCGTTCGTGTTCGCGCTGCAGGTCTTCGCGATCATCGGTGGGGTCACCCGGCTGCTGCCGCTGACGGGCCTGACCACACCGTTCATGAGCCAGGGTGGCTCGTCCCTGGTCGCGAACTGGGTGATCGTCGGCCTGTTGGTCGTGATCAGCCACCAGGCCCGCAAACCGGTCCAATTGGTGCACCCCGACATCTCGAACGCCCAGACCCAGGTGGTGAACCGATGAACCGTCCGATTCGGAAGGTGGCCGTGCTCGCCGCCCTGATGGTCTTCGCGCTGCTGGCCAATGCCAGCTGGCTCGAGATCGGCCGCGCACAGACCCTGAACGGCGACACCCGCAACCGTCGGGTCACCGACGCCGAGTACGCCCGCAACCGGGGGCCCATCATGGTCGGCACCCAGGCGATCGCCCAGTCGGTGCCCAGCACCGGACGATTCGCCTTCGCGCGCACCTACCCCCAGCCGCTGCTGTACGCCCACGTGACCGGCTTCTACGCCTACGACTTCGGCTCCGCCGGCATCGAGCTGAACTACTCCAAGCAGTTGGCCGGCACCAGTGACGACCAGTTCTTCACCCGCATCGTCGATGCCCTGACCGGCAAGGACCCGGCCGGCGGCTCGGTGACCACGACGATCGACCCCCGCGCCCAGCAGGCTGCCTATGACGGGCTGGCCGGGCGCAAGGGTGCGGTGGCGGCCATCAACTGGGCCACCGGTGAGGTGCTGGCCTACGTCAGCCTGCCGACCTATGACCCGAACGCGTTGTCGTCGACCGACCTGAACGTGGCCCGCGAGGCGTGGGAGTCGCTGAACAACGACCCCAACCGGCCGCTGGCCAACCGGGCCTCCCGGGAGATCTACCCGCCCGGGTCGACCTTCAAGATCATCACGGCCGCCGCCGCCCTCGAGGACGGCACCGCCCCCGACACCCTGTGGGATGCGCCCGCCGAACTGCGGCTGCCGCTGACCAACACCGTGCTGACCAACCAGGTCGACTGCGGCGACGGCCAGGTCACCCTGGAGTTCTCGCTGATCAACTCCTGCAACACCTCCTTCGCGAACATCGGCATGCAGTTGGGTGCTGACAAGCTGCGCGCCCAGGCCGAGAAGTTCGGCTTCAACAACCAGAACCTGGCCACCGACGTGCCGTGGTCGGCCTCGAAGTTCCCCACTGAACTCGACTCCCCGCAGACGGCCTTGAGCGCCATCGGCCAGTTCGACGTCGCCGCCACCCCCCTGCAGATGGCCATGGTCATCGGTGCGGTCGCCAACGACGGGCAGGTCATGCAGCCCCACCTGGTCAAGGAGGTGCGGGCGAACGACCTGTCGATCGTGCACGTGAACCGCCCGGTCCGGCTCGAGAAGGCGATGAGCACCGGCAATGCCGAACTCTTGCAGGAGATGCTGGTCAAGGTCGTCAACGAGGGCACCGGCAGCGCCGCCAAGGTTGACGGGGCGCGGGTCGGTGGCAAGACCGGCACCGCCCAGTCCGACCCCGACCGACCCCCCTACGCGTGGTTCGTCGCCTTCAGCGAGAACCCGGACATCGCCGTGGCGGTGTTCATCGAAGATGCAGAAGTGGAACGCAATGACATCGCCGGCGGTCGACTGGCCGGCCCCATCGCGAAAGCAGTGATCGAGGCCCTGAGACCATGAGTGACCACAACGACGAACTTGATGCGACCCGCGAAATGCCGCCGATGGAAAGGACGAAGACCATGTCGGTGCAGGGCAGTGTGCTCGGTGACCGCTACCGGCTCGACGAAATCATCGGACGCGGCGGCATGGCCGAGGTCTGGCGGGCCCGCGACGTGCGCCTCGACCGTGACGTGGCCGTCAAGCGGCTGCGGGTCGACCTGGCCACCGACCCGATGTTCCAGGCCCGTTTCCGCCGCGAGGCGCAGTCGGCGGCCGGGCTGAACCACGTCAACATCGTCGCCGTGTACGACACCGGCGAGGCGGACGACCCGAACACCGAGATCCCGGTGCCGTTCATCGTGATGGAACTCATCGAGGGCCACACACTCAAGGACGTGCTGCGTGACGGCCGCAAGATCCTTCCCGAGCGCGCCCTGGAGTTCGTCCAGGGCACCCTGGGCGCACTCGCCTATTCCCACCGGGCCGGCATCATCCACCGCGACATCAAGCCGGCCAACGTCATGCTCACCACCGACGGGGTGGTCAAGGTGATGGACTTCGGCATCGCCCGGGCGGTGTCGGACACCTCGGCGACGATGACCCAGACGGCGGCGGTGATCGGCACCGCCCAGTACCTCTCCCCCGAGCAGGCGCGCGGCGAAACCGTCGACAACCGTTCCGACATCTACTCGGCCGGCTGCCTGCTCTACGAACTGCTGGTCGGTCGTCCGCCGTTCATCGGTGACTCACCGGTCAGCGTCGCCTACCAGCATGTGCGTGAACTGCCGCAGGCACCCAGCGAGCTCGACCCCGAGATCACCAAGGACATGGACGCCATCGTCCTGAAGTCGCTGGCGAAGGACCCGGCCGACCGCTACCAGAGCGCCGAAGAGATGCACGACGACATCGCCCGGCTGCTGGCTGGTGAGAAGGTCACCGCCGTGCTGCAGACCCCGGTGCCGCTGCCGCCCGAGCCGTGGCAGACCGCTTCCCAGCCCGCGGTGCCGGCCGAGGGTGACCCGGCGGCTACCGGTGGTGCCGTGGCCGTGGTCAACCCCGACGAGGAAGAGGTCGAGCAGAAGCGGCGCACCCTGCCAATCGTCGTGGGGGTGCTGGTCCTGGCCCTGCTGGCCACCGTCGGCATCGGCCTGTGGCAGGTCTTCAAGCCGATCGACGAGCCGGTGGCCACCAATGTGCCGGTGCCCGCGGTGCGGGGGCTGACCGAAGAGGCTGCCCGCTCCATCATCATCAACGCCAACCTGCGGGTGGGCACGGTCGACTACGTCAACCAGGAGGAGGACCCCGTCGACACGGTGGTCAGCCAGAACCCGGCGGCAACGACCGAGGTGCCCGAGGGGACCCCGGTGAACCTGGTGGTGAACCTCGGCCCGAAGACCGCGACGGTGCCGACCGGGCTCACGGGGATGACCGCCGAGCAGGCCGAGAATGCCTTGAAGGCTGCCGGGTTCACGGTCAAACGTGAGGATGACACTCCCGCGGCAGAACCCACCGACGCGACCGCCGGCAACGTCACCAAGGTGAACCCCGCCGAGGGCGCCCAGGTGCCCGAGGGGTCGGAGGTGACCATCACCATCGCCACCGGCATGTCGCTGGTGCCCAACCTCAACGGGAAGACCGCGGCCGAGGCCGAGGCACTGGCCCGGCAGAGCGGGTTCACCATCACCATTGAGTCCGAGGAGTCCACCCAGACCCCGGGCCAGGTGTTCCGGCAGACCCCTGGTGACGGCATCGCCGCCGACCGGACCCAGCCGATCGTGGTGGTCATCGCGGTGGCACCCACGACACCGGTGACCACCCCGTCGACCGACCCGCCGTCCAGCCCGCCGGAGTCCTCGCCGGACCCGTCCACCCCGGAGAGCACCGCCGAGAGCTCCCCGCCGAGCAGCCCACCGGCCAGCTCGACCGACCCGAGCACGACGCCCGGGGGCTGAGAGCCCTATGTCAAGCAGCCTTCGTCAGGAGGCTGTTGAGTCGGCCGTGTAGGTCGGGGTTGTAGGGCGTGTGGTCGTGCCAGCAGCGCCACAGGATCCTGGTCCAGTTTTGGGCCAGGATTCTTGCTGCGTGGGGGTGTCGGCAGCCGCGGGCTCGGGCGCGGTCGTAGGTGTCGCGTGCCCAGGCGTTCGCGCGGGGCGTGTCTTGGGCCCAGTCGACCAGTGCTGCCCGGAGTTGTTTGTTGCAGCCGCGTCGGTAGGCGACGTTGAGGTGCTTGCCGGACTGCCTGGTCGATGGTGCGACGCCGGCGGCTGCGGCGAGTGCTGGGGGGTCGGGGAACCTGGCCCGGCAGTCGCCGATCTCGGCCAGCAGGGTGGCTGCGCGGACGGTCCCGGCGCGGGGCAGGGACTGGAAGATCGGGCCGTCGGGGTGAGCCAGGAGTGCTTCCTTGATCCGGGCCTCGAGCCGGGCTTGTTCATCACGCAGGGTGGCGAGCAGATCAACGAGGGTCAGCACGATGACCTCGCTGGCTTCGGCTGCCGCGCCGCTGACGCGGCCGGTCGCAGCTTCGTGCAGGTGGTCGACCAGCCGGGTCGGGGTGTGGCGGCCGCAGTATGCGTTGGCCTTGAGCCAGTGCGCCATCCGCAGCTCGCTGAGCCAGGCTGCTTTGGCTTCGCTGGGGAATCGGCGCAGGAACGCCAGGCTGATGGGGATGTCGAGCTGGCTGAACAGGCCGATCGCGCCGGGGAAGTTGTGCTGCAGCACTGCGAGCAGTTGGTTGTGCACGGCGATCCGGTGATCGATCAGATCGTGGCGGGCGCGCACCAGCATCCGCAGCGCGATCGTCTGTTCGCTGTCTGGTTGCACGATCGCCCAGCGACCGGCGTCGGTGCGCAACGCGTCGGCCAGCACGAACGCGTCGAACCGGTCGTCCTTGTTCCCCGCGGAGCCGTAGCGGGCACGCAGTGACTTCACCTGCCGTGCACTGATCACGACGACTTCGAACCCGTCGCGGATCAGGTGCTCGACCACCGGTCCGTCGCCGCGCTCGATCCCGATCCGTTCCACGCCATGGCGACGCAGCAGGGTGGTGATCTTGGTCAACCCGGGCCGTGTGTGCGGCACGGTTGCTTCCTCGATGCGCTGTCCGTCGTCGTCGACGATGCACAGCGCGTGGTGCTGCCAGGACCAGTCGATCCCGGCGTAGGTGGGCGTAGCCTCAATCATGAGAGTGCTCCTTCCGTCAGCCCACGGATTCAGCACTCCGGTCCGGGACGTGACGGTCGGTCGCTCACTGAGGCGCTCCGGGACCTTGCCGGGTCCTTGGCGCATAGCCCTATGGCCGATCTGCGCGTCCCGGGCCACCGAGCCCTGCAACTCTCAGCCAGGTCGTCCCCGAAGGGCGACTCGCTCAGCCTGGCAGTGGCCCGATGGACCCGGGGTGCAGACAAGACGATTCGCCTCGTCCACCCCA